>NZ_JAQOWX010000163.1:0-9851 GCF_028462495.1 Paucibacter sp. XJ19-41 | reverse complement strand
CGGCCTGCGGCGCCGTGCCGTACTCGCGCCGCAGCACCGTCGCGCAGCGCTCGTACTGGGCCAGCGCCTCGCTGCGCCGGCCGAGCGTCGCCCAGGTCTGCATCAGCAGCCGATGTGCCAGCTCGTTGCCGGGGTCGAGTTCGAGCCAGCGCTGCAGGCAAGGCACGGCCGCTTCGTGGCGCCCGGCGGCCAGCAGCGTGCGGGCCAGCCGTTCGAGCGCGGCCCAGGCCAGACGCTCGACGCGGGTCCGCTCGCCGCTCAGCCAGGTCTCGAACCCCTCGCTGATGAGCGCGCCACCCTGCAGCAGCGGGCCGGCATAGAGCGAGGCGGCCAGCTGCAGCTGCTCCGGATCGGCGGAGCGCGCCGCCGGCTCGAACTGCCACAGGTCGACGCCGACGCAGCGGGGGTCCAGCATCACCTGCTCGCCGCCGTTGATCTGCAGCACCGGGCAATCGCGTCGCAGCTCGCTCAGCAGCTGGCGCAGGCTCTGCCGCGCCCGATCCCGTGGCACTTCCTCCCACAGCAGGCTGCCCAGATACTCCCGCGTCAGGCCGGCGGGGCCGGCGCATCCCAGCAGGCCCAGCAGGGCTTGTGCCTTGGGGGATGCGGCGGCCGTTGCGGCATCGCTTGCGAGCCGACAGGAGCCCAGGAGCCTCAGTTGCCACATCGGCGGATTGTGGGGCGACGGATCCCCTTCTGTCATGTCCCTGACTTTGCCGCCCGGCGCGGCGACGACCTCTGGCGGCGCAGGCTCAGACCGCCCCGATCAGGCCGGCGACCTGCTCGTCGGACAGCCGCATCGGCAGCGCCTGCACCGGCAGCAGGGCCGCCACCGCGTGCTCGCCGCGCGCGCTGTCGCGCAGCACCGGGTTCAGGCGCGGCTCGCCGGCGCCATTGATCAGCACCGCCACGCGCGGTTGATGCGCTTTCTCGCCATTGCCCACCACCAGGCCCAGCTCGCCCGAGGCCAGGCGGACCACGCTGCCCGGCGGGAAGATGCCGAAGGCCTTGATCAACGCGCCGGCCAGCGGGCTGGCGTCGGCCATCTGATGCAGCTCGCGGCCGGCCTGCTGGGCGCTCATCGCGGGGCGGTTGGCGCGGCTCGACAGGCGGGCCGTGTAGACATCGGCAAAGCGCAGCATCTCGGCCAGCTCGCTGATATCGGTCGCGCCGTTCGGGTAGCCGGAGCCATCGGCCAGCTCATGGTGCTTGAGCACGGCCTCGATCCAGTCGGTGTCGGTGATGCCGGCCTCGCTGAGCATCTCGGCGCTGCGGGTCGGGTGTTCGTTGATGGCCTCGCGCTGCTTGGCCGTCAGCGGCGAGACCTGGGTCGACAGCCGGGCCTGCAGCTCGATCATCGCCAGATTCATCGTCAGCGCGGCCTGGAAGGCGCGGCGCTGCTCGGCCTCGGTCCAGCCCAGATAGCGCGCCGCCGCCTGGCAGGCGGTGGCGGCGTGGATCGAGTGGCTGACGCCATAGTGGCCGGCACCGGCTTCGGGCTGGCGCACCACCTGGGACAAGGCCACATCGGGCGAGCACTCGATCAGCGACAGCAGCAGATCGGTGGTGCTGTGAATGGCGCTCGCCAGCTGTGCGATGGGCGCACCGAGCGCCTGCCTGACATCGCGGCTGCCACGGTCCCAGTCGGCCGGCAGCCGTGCCAGCCGCTGCGCCGGCGTCTCGCGCCGCGAGGGCTGCACCGCCTCGGCCAGCTCCTGGACCTCGACCAGCGCGCCGCGCTCGAACAGCTCCTGCAGCTGCGCCTCGTCGCGTATCACCTGCCCCCGTGCCAGCAGCAGCATGCGGCTGGCATCGCGCACGCTGAACGGCAGCGGCTGACCGAGCACGATGCGGTTCTTGACGGAAGAGAGCGAGCAGACGCGCATGGAGGTGTGGACAAAGCAAGGCCCGCCGGGATGCGGGCCTGAATTGCTGGACCACACTCTACATCGGCTCGGCCCCACAAGAACTTGAGCACCGGGCGCTACAGCCGCACAGCACTCAATGCCAGCCAGTAGTCCGAAACCCAGTGGCTGTGCTCGGGCTCTGCAACGGGTGCGCTCGCGGCCTGCTGACGCAGGGCTTGCAGCAGCCCTGCCTTGTTCAAATATCCTCTGTCGGCGAGCAGCCCGGCCAGCCGTCGCGCCACCACAGGCGCCGCCAGCGAGGTGCCACGGCGGGTCGGTGCGCCGGCTTCCGGGTCGGGCGCCATCGGGCGCGGTGAGAAGAAGCCGACCCGGCCCACACTCCGCTCGCTCGGGCCCCGCGTGAACAAGGCTGGCCCGCACAGGTCGGGGCCGCGGCGCTGCCCGGCGCTGGCATCCGGCCGGCCAGCGGCGCTGTCTTCACATAGGCTGTAAATCCCGCTCTCCAAATCGTAGGCGTAGCCGCCCACCACCACCGCATGACGGCTCCAGGCCAGGCTGCTCAAGGTCCGGTCCCGGCTGATCAGACCGGCCGATGTCTTTTCTGCGCGAAACGACAGGTGGCGGCGCTGCTGGGTATTGCCGGTACCCACCCCATCATCGCGCGCGACCCAGGCGTCCACGGCGATCGGAACCGGTGCCTGGCTGATCACCGCGATGCGCCAGCGTCCGTAGGGATTGGCCGGCCAGCCATCGCCAGGGCCGGCCAGGCCCTGCGCCAGCCCGACCCAGGCCTGGATACCGCTGAGGCCATTGGGCCCGCCTCCGGGGGGCGAGACATAGAGCATCGCGATTGGCGCACTGGCGGGCTCGCGGCGCATCACGCGCACGGCGGTGCCGGCCAAGGATGCGGCCACGGACACAGAGTTTCCATTCACCGGACCAAGCTCAAAGCTCAGCAACTCGGCATGGATGGAGTCGAACTGGGCCCAGAGCTCGACGAAGTTGGAGCTTTCGTCGGCCCGCTCCACATCGATGAACAACTCCTGCCGGCTCTGCCCGCCCGCAGGCGCCGCCGGCAGCACAAAGCTCGCGTGGGCGCCGACCTCTCGGCTATTGCCCGCTGCGACGACCACGGTCAGGCGTCCGGCCTCACGCTCGATCAAGTCGTCAATGGCCCGGTCCAGCATGGCACTGCTGTCGTGTGGGCCGCTGTGGCCGCCAAGACTGACGGTGACAATGACCGGCGCTTGCGCAGGTGCCTCGTCGAGGATGTAGTGCAGCGCATCCAGCACATAGACGTTCAGCCAGTTGCCATGGGTGTTGTCGAAGGCGCTGCGCGGCACTTGCACCGCCACGATGGGGAACTCGCTGGCGGCATCCGGCGCCTGGGTCAGCGGGTCGAGACGGCCGGCCATCAGCGCCAGCACATGGGTGCCATGGGTCCAGTCTTCCCAGGGCTGGCCCAGGGATTTGTAGACGCGCGCCTCGTTGCCGTCGCTTGCCAGGTCCTCCAGGCAGTTATTGATCGCGTCCTGGCACAGGCGGCGCCCATAGCCCAAGCGCGCCGGCCGTTCCCAGCCGCCCTCCGGCAGTGTGTCCGACTGGTCCCAGAGGCTTTGGATGCGGCTGCGGCCCTGCGCATCACGAAACTGCTGATGCAGAAATCCGATACGGTCATCGATGATGGCCAGCAGCGGTGGCGGCCGGCCGGTCTTGTCGCTGGTGTTCTTGCTCATTGCTAGAGCACCTCCAGCCCGCCGACCGTGCGTCCCGGCAGCCGCAGATTGCCCTGGGCCGCACCCGCAAGCCGTCGGGCCGTGAAGAAGACGGCATCGCTCGCATAGACCAGCGGTACCTGCCAGGCCGCATCCAGGGCGTCGGCCGGCGTCAGCGTCGACCCCGCTTCACACAGCAGCTGCACGGGGCTGGCAAGCGCTGGCTGCTGCAAGCGCCACAGCACCCAGGGATCGTCGCTCAGGCATTTCAGCGCCACCGGCATCTCCACCCATTCGTATTTAGGCATCGCGCGCTCCCGGGCTCAATAGCCCCACTCGGCACGCGCGGCCTTCCACAGCCATTGCAGCTGCGGGTTGACCGGAGGGCTCAGAGCTTCTCCCAAGGCGTGATAAAGCCCGGTCTGCGCACTGGCCGGCCCGGCGACTTCCATCACGGTGTTGTCGATGTCGCCCTGGCCATCAAAGGCACAGGGCTGCACACTCAGGGCTCCGGTACACAGCGCCACCATATGCGCGCCCAGCGTCTCGCCGAGAATCTGCCCGGCAATGCTGTCGATCCGGTAGTGCACACCGGCTGCCACCCGATTCGCCGCCACGCGCTGCGCCAACATGCGCAGCGCGTGGCCATAGTCGGCGGATTCATGGCCCGGCGTGGCCGACAGCAGATGGGCCAGCAGGGTCGACACCGTCGAACTCTCGGTCGCATGGCCGCTTGGCAGGCTGCCATGGGCGGGGGTCAGGATGGCCGGGTGGCAGTGGCTGTTCAACTCATAGGGGCGGGGGCAGGCCAGCGCATGCTTGATGCGCAGCACCACATTGCTGCCCAGCTCCAGCGCCAGCTGCACCAACTCGAGGGTCTTGGGCGTGCGGTCCGGATGCAGCGGGATGATGGCGCTCCAGAACGAGAAGGCGGGGGTGATCTGGCTAAGCACCTCGTTGAGTCGCATCTTCACCGCATCGGTTTTGATCAGGTTTTCCCGCTGCTCAATCGTGCTGAGAGCCTGTTTGCGAAACTCGTCCAGCGAGGGCCGCACGATGCGCACCAGCGGCTGACCCTGCCAGCGCAGCTCGAAATGTGGCCGACCGCTGGTGTTCCCGGCGGCAAAGCTCAGATCGCCGGTCACCTCCCAGCCCAGCACCTTATGGCGGATCTCCGGCTGCCAGCGCGCCAGCGAGGCCGGCTCATCCAGGGTGGCCGGCAGCAGCGGCCGGGCCGGGCCATAGGCGCCGATGGCCAACTCCTTCAGGCTGCTCTTGATGGCATCCCGGCTCAGATCCAGGCCGCAGCCCAGCACCGTATTCGCCAGCGTCCCGGCATAGCCCGGATAGCCGTTGACGACTGCCGGGATGGTACCCGTCGTGCCCGTTGTCCCGGTGGTGCCGGTGGTTCCCGTTGTGCCCGTGGTTCCGGTCAGTGCGCTCATGTTTGCTCCCTTGAAGTCAGAAAGGCTGCCTCGGTCAATGCGGAACACCCGCCATCGCCAGGGCCTCGGCCAGACGATCCACCTGCGCCTGCCGCTGGCCTGGATAGCGGGCGCGGAAGGCGCTGATCGTCAGACCCGGCTCGATGCGCAACAACTCCAGCGCATGGGCTCGCGCGGCCTCGACCTGTCCGTCCAGCGCTTGCGCCATCACCAGCGCGCGCAGGGTCGAGGCATGCTGGCGATTGCCGCGCAGCGAGCGCAAGCCATAGTCGATGGCCCCGGCATAGTCGCCGGCCAGCAGCTTGGTCAGCGAAATGAAGTGATCGAAGTAGTAGCGCATCGGATCGAGCGGCGACAGGCGCTGCGCATGCAGGGCCGACTCCACCGCCAGATCATGCTGTTCCCGGTAACCCAGCATCGCCGAGCGATAGAGCCAGGCCAGGCTTTCATTCGGGTTGGCCTGCAGAGCCTGCTCGTAGCGCCGCTCGGCCGTCGCGAAGTCCTTGCGCACATAGCCGCTTACAAAGCCGTCGAGGGCCAGACTGGGGGCATGATCGGGCGCCAGGTCCAGCGCACTGGAGGTTTGCCAGAGCGCGCGTTGACCGTCCTCCTTGGGGTCTGGTGACCAGCCTTGCCCGAGCCGCATCACATGCCATTTGCCCAGCCAGGCTTTCGGCACCGGCGAGCGGGGATGCCGCTCGCAGAGATGGTCGAGCATCTCGCGCGCACGATTGAAGTCGTCCAGCGACAGGCGATGCAGCAGGCCGACCGCACCGAACAGCAGCGCGTAGCTTTCCAGCGTCGGGAGCACCGCAGTGCAGGCCCGCTCCGCTTCACGCCCGACCAGGGCCCTGGAGATTTGTGCCGACAACTCGGCAAAGGCTGCCGCCTGTCCGCTGAGCACGGCCGCCATGTCGACACTGGTGGACTCGGCCCAGACCACCTGCTGCGACCGCGCGTCCATCAGTTCGACATGCAAGCGAACCAGATCGCCGCTGCGTGCACAACTGCCCTGCACCAGGAATCTGGCGCCCAGCAGCTTGGCCAGCGTCTGAGGCGACTGATGGCTGCGGCGACCCAGGCCCATGGTCGATAGCTGGGAAATGACCGACAGATAGGGAACTTTCGAGAGGCAGGTCAGCAACTCCTCGGCCACCAGTTCGCCGAGCAGCGCGTCCGTCTCACCGGGGGCCAGGGATTTGAAGGGCAGGACGGCGACACCCACCTCCAGGCCTTGCTTCGTCGTCGATGCCGGCTCGCTCGGTGCGACAGTGCTCGAGAGGCGCCAGGTTCGGATCGGCTCCGGCAGGTTCTTGACCCAGCACTCGCCGATATCCTCCAGGTCGGCATCCAGTCCGTCACGCAGATGCTCCCTGACCGCCATGGAGATGGCCGTGCCGCCAGGCTTGGCCAGCGAAGTCAGCCGGGCTGCCAGGTTGACGCCGCTGCCGTAGATGTCGTCATGATCCCTGACCACCTCGCACAGATTCACTCCTATGCGCAGTTGCAGGCAGTCAGTCGCCACGCGATCCAGATTGAAGCCCTGCATCGAGCGATGCATGTCCTGGGCGGCGGCAACTCCGGCGAGCACGTCATCGAACTCCAGCAACATCCCGTCGCCAAGACTCTTCACCATGCGCCCCTGATGGGCGGGCAAGACCTGACTCCGGACCTCATGCACGAACCGCCGCCAGCGGTCGATGACATCGGCCTCGTTGGCCTGCATCAAGCGCACTGATTCGACGACATCCACCACCACAATGGTTTTGGTGGCTCGAACCAGTTCGGGCCAACCCTCTCCCTGTGAGTCGGTGGTGCTCATCGTGACCGCACAATCTGTTACCTTCATCCCCATTCTGGGGGACGGGTGTTCGGGTCGGGCAGGGGTTTGCGAGAGCCTAGTTCTAGGGAAGGGTCAGGTCTTTCCCTGCCCATGGCAGGCACAGGCCTCGCCATGGGCGGCCGCCACCAGCTCTTCCAGGATGCCGCAGCCATGGGCGTCGTGATCGGCGTCGCAGCGCGCCTTCAGCGCCACCAACTGCTTCTCCAGCGCCTGCATGCTGGCCAGGCGTGCCCGCACCTTGGCCAGTTGCGCCTCGACCAGGCCATCGACACTGGCGAGCTGGGTCGGGTCCTGGCTGTGCACGCTGGCCAGCAGCAGCGCCACATCGGCCAGTGACATGTCCAGCGCCCGGCAGTGGCGGATGAAGGCCAGGCGCTCCAGATGCGGCTGCGCATAGTCGCGATAGCCGTTGGCGCTGCGCGCCGGGCCGGGCAGCAGGCCGCTCTTCTCGTAGAAGCGGATGGTCTCGATATCGACCCCGGTGGCCTGGCTGAGTGCTCCGATGCGCATGGCGGCTGGTCCTTTCGCAGCCAGCATAGCGCGACTGTGGAGCCGCTACAGGCTTGCCGGCCAGTCGTTTTGGGGCCGGGTCGATAAAGACGGGGACAGGATTGGCGGGACAACGGGTGCCGGGTCGCGCCATCCGCCTCTAAACTCGGCCGCTGCATCGAGGGTCCGAGCATGAGTCTGTGCAACCGCCATCGAACCGCGGCAACCGCCACACCACACACCCGGCCGGGCCGCAAGGCTCAGGGCTCATGAGCGGCCCAGCGGCCGGGCCGCCCCGGTCACTGCAGGCGCTGCAGGCGGCCATCGCGACGCTGGAGTCGCAGCGCGCCTTGCTGGGCGATGCCGTCGTTGATGTCGCGGTGGCCGGCCTGCAGGCTCAAGCACAGGCCTTGCAGGCTGCCGGCTCCGAGCCGACGCAGAGCCAGGCGCTGCGCCTGGTCAGCATCCTGTTCCTGGATGTGGTGGGTTCCACCGCGCTGGGCCAGCAGCTCGACCCGGAAGAGATCCATGCGGTGATGGATGGCGCGATGGCACGCTTCACCGGCGTGGTGCAGGCCCATGGCGGCCGTGTCCTGCAGTACGCGGGCGACAACCTGCTGGCCGGCTTCGGCGCCGACGAGGTGCGGGAAGACGATGCCGAGCGTGCCCTGCGCTGCGGTCTGGCGCTGCTGGCCGCCGGCCGCAGCGTGGCGCAGCAGGTGCAGGACGAACACAGTCTTCAAGGCTTTGACGTGAGAGTCGGCATTCATTCCGGCCAGGTGCTGTTGGGCGGAGGCGTCGATGCCGAGGGCACGATACGCGGCAGCGCGGTCAATATCGCCGCGCGCATGGAGCAGTGTGCGCCGCCCGGGGGGCTGCTGATCAGCCTGGACACCTACCGGCTGGTGCAGGACCGCTTCGATGTGCAGCAGGGCCAGGCCTTGCACATCAAGGGTGTCGACGCGCCGATGCTCACCTTTCGGGTCGAGCGCGAGCGCCCGCGCAGCGCGCAGCAGCTGCGGCATGGCCTGGATGCCGTCAACGCCGGCCTGGTGGGGCGCGACGCCGATCTGGCAGAGATGCGGGCCGCGNAGCGCGAGCGCCCGCGCAGCGCGCAGCAGCTGCGGCATGGCCTGGATGCCGTCAACGCCGGCCTGGTGGGGCGCGACGCCGATCTGGCAGAGATGCGGGCCGCGCTGGCCGCCGTACAGGCCGGGCGGACCCAGCGGCAAATCACCGTCATCGGCGATGCCGGTCTGGGCAAGACGCGCCTGCTGGCCGAGTTCGAGGCCGGCCTGTCGACCCCGGGCGGCGGCCCCTTGCACGCCAGTGCCCATCCGCAGGGGCTGCATCAGCCCTACGGCGTGATCCGGGATCTGCTGTTCCGCTGTTTCGATGTGCAGGACAGCGACCCCTTGGCGCTGGCCCAGGCCAAGCTGGCTGATGGCCTGGCGCCGCTGTTCGGCGAGCGGGCCGATGAACAGACCGCGCTGCTGGGCCAGCTGATCGGGCTGGACTACCGGGCCAGCCCCTTCATCGCCGGCATCCTGCAGGATGGTCGGCAGCTGCGCGCGCGCGCCCTGCATGCCTGGATCGAGTTTCTGCGCCTGTCCTGCGCGCGGCTGCCGCCGCCTGCCGTGCTGGTGCTGATGCTGGACGATCTGCACTGGGCCGATGAGGGCTCGCTCGATGCCATCGAGCAGCTGTGCGCCGTCGGTGGCGAGCTGCCGCTGCTGCTGCTGTGCGCCGCACGGCCCGAGCTGCTGGAGCGGCGGCCCGGCTGGGCTGAGGCCTGGCCGGCGTGCACCCGCCTGGCGCTGGCCCCGCTGGATCTGACGGACCGCCAGACGCTGGCGCGCTCCCTGCTGCGCCAACTGGGTGAGCCGGCGGGCGCCGCCGCACAGCAGCTGCAAACGCTGCTGATCGAGCGCACCGACGGCAACCCCTTCCATATGGAGGCGCTGCTGCAGATGCTGGTGGACCAGGGCGAGCTGGACATCTCCGCCACGCCCTGGCGGCTCGCCGCCGGAGGCCTGCAGCGCCTGCAAGTGCCTACCACGCTGGTGGGCGTGCTGCAGGCCCGGCTCGATGCGCTGCTGATGCCGCAGCGGCGCGCGCTGCAGCAGGCCAGCGTGATCGGCGCCGTGTTCTGGGACGAGGCGCTGGCCGCGCTCGACGGCCATGCACCGGCAGCGCTGGGCGCGCTGAGCCAGCGCGGGCTGGTGCTGCCTCAGGACGGCGGCGCCTTCGCCGATGCGATGGAGTTTGCCTTCCGGCACCATCTGCTGCATGACGTCACCTACGGCACCGTGCTCAAGCATGACCGGCGCGAGCAACACCGCTGCGCCGCGCTGTGGCTGGAGGCGCGCAGCGCGGGGCGCGGGGCGGAGTTCGCCGGCCTGATCGCCGAGCACTTCGAGCGCGCCGGCCTCCCTGACCGTGCCGCAGAACACTGGGCCCGGGCGGCCCAGGAAGCGGTGGCCCGCCATGC
>NZ_JAQOWX010000162.1:0-9900 GCF_028462495.1 Paucibacter sp. XJ19-41 | reverse complement strand
ACGGCCGCCGAGGTCGAGGCCGCGATGCAGCGCCTGGCGGCCGGCTTCCCGGCCTGGAACGCCACGCCGGTGGCCGAGCGCGCCGCCATCCTGCGCCGCGCCGCCGATGCGCTCGATGCGCGGCTGCACGAGTTCAGCGGCCTGCTGGTCAAGGAGGCCTACAAGACCGCCGGCGACTGCATCGCCGAGGTGCGCGAGGCGGTCGACTTCCTGCGCTACTACGCCGACGAGGCCCAGGCCCAGCCTTCGCCGTTGAGCGGCCGTGGCGTCTTCGTCTGCATCAGCCCCTGGAACTTCCCGCTGGCCATCTTCGCCGGCCAGGTGGTTGCCGCCCTGGTGGCCGGCAACACGGTGGCGGCCAAGCCGGCCGAGCAGACCCCGTTCGTCGCGCTGAAGCTGGTCGAGCTGCTGCACGAGGCCGGTGTGCCGGCCGATGCGCTGCAGCTGCTGCACGGCGCCGGCGAGACCGTCGGCGCCGGCCTGGTGGCCCATGGGCAGACGGCCGGCGTCTGCTTCACCGGCTCGACCCAGGTTGCGCAAATCATCAACAAGACGCTGGCCGCCAAGCCGGGCGCCATCGTTCCCTTGATCGCCGAGACCGGCGGCATCAACGCGATGCTGGTCGACTCGACGGCCTTGCCCGAGCAGGTCATCGATGCCGTGGTGCAGAGCGCCTTCCGCTCGGCCGGCCAGCGCTGCTCGGCGCTGCGCCTGCTGTGCGTGCACGAGAGCATTGCCGACGGCCTGATCGAGATGCTGGCCGGCGCGCTGCGCGAGCTGTGGGTCGGCCGGCCAGACGATCTGGCCACCGATGTGGGCCCGGTGATCGACGCCGCGGCCTTCGAGAACATCTGCCGCCATGTCGAGCGCCTGAAGCGCGAGGCGACACTGATCGCCGAGGCGCCGGTGCATGACAGCATGCCGCGTCTGGTCCAGCCGGTGGCCTTCGAGTTGGGCCGCATTGATCAGCTGGGCGCCGAGATCTTCGGCCCGGTGCTGCATGTGGTGCGCTGGAGCGGCGAGCCGGACGCGGTGATCGAACAGATCAACGCGCTGGGCTTCGGCCTCACCTTGGGCATCCAGACCCGCATCGACAGCCGCGCCCAGCGGCTCGCGAGCCTGGCCAGGATCGGCAATGTCTATGTGAACCGCAACATCATTGGCGCCGTGGTCGGCGTCCAGCCCTTCGGCGGCGAGGGCCTGTCCGGCACCGGCCCCAAGGCCGGCGGCCCGCACTATCTGCAGCGCTTTGCGGCAGTGGCCGAGGCCGGCCTCGAATCGCCCGCAGCGGCCGTTTCCACTTCAGACACCAGCGGCAACGCGGCACCGTTCCCCGCCGACGCGCTGGCCGCGCTGCAGCAGACCCAGGCGCACTGGCGCGAGCGCCCGGTGGCCGAACGNCCACTTCAGACACCAGCGGCAACGCGGCACCGTTCCCCGCCGACGCGCTGGCCGCGCTGCAGCAGACCCAGGCGCACTGGCGCGAGCGCCCGGTGGCCGAACGCGCCGCGCTGCTCAAGCGCGCCGGCGCTGGCCTGGACACCGCCAGCGCCGCGCTGATCGCTGCCCTGGCCCAGCAGGCCGAGCAAGACCTGACCCCGAAGGCCCTGCCCGGCCCCACCGGCGAAAGCAACGAGCTGCGCCAGCACGCCCGCGGCGTCTTCGTCGCCCTGGCCGCCGGCGCCGGCCAGCGCGGCCTGAGCGGTGTGGTCGCCAGCGCACTGCTGGCCGGCAATGCGCTGGCCCTGCTGGTCGATGAGCACAGCCGGCCGCTCGCTGAGAAGCTGCTGCAGGCGCTGAGCGGCGCCGGTCTGGACCGCAGCCTGGTCCAAGTCATCGGCCACGAGGGCCAAACCGCCTGGATCGCCAGCGCCGGCATCGCCGGCGTCTGCCTGGCCACGCCCGACGCCACCCTGGCCCGCCAGGTCCAGCGCCAGTTGGCCGAACGCCCCGGCGCCATCCTCCCGCTGATCACGGTCTTCGAAGCCTGCAGCGTCGGCCAGCTCTACCGCTTCGCGGCGGAGCAGACGCTGACGATCAATACCGCTGCCGCCGGGGGGAATGCGGCGTTGTTGGCGGGGGGGCATTGAGGGGCGGGAGGCAGGAGCGGGCAGGCGGCCTTTCTTGGCGCTCGACAGCTATTTCTCTGGCCGGACCCATGGTGGAGGTCGGCCGGGTAAGAATTGAAGCACCGGGAAGCCGAGGCTGCAGCGAAAGGTTATGCCTCTGCATGGCGTGACTTTGCCTGAGGCAGGAGGTTGAGGAACGACCAATGCAGAAAAATGATCGAAAGCTTTGCGGCCTCTGCGACGCCCTTCTTGCAAGCCACCGCATATGCCTCGCTCTGCAAGGGCTCCCACTTCAGCTTCAACGAATTGAGTTCATTCAGCGTGAGCTGATGTGATTCGTTGTGCGCGTATGCATTTCGAATCCCGTTTAGCGCTTTGGCTGCTCCGAGATGCGAGTCCGGAAGAACACCGAGCGCCGACGCCAGATCTACCTTCAATTCAAACGTCAAGCGATGCTTCTCCAGGATGCGGTCTGGTCGTTTAAGTGAGTTCGCAATGAGCGTCTCGAGTATGCGCTCGATTAGAAGATGTCCACGCAGGATCGACGAAAGTTCGGCCGAGTCGTAGACCAGCATGCCCATGCCATAGTCATCGAGCTCAGCGTACGTTGCGGTCGCGAAGTCGATTGGCGGCTTGGCTCGCTTCATGTCACTGATTGTTCAAGAGGCAACGTTTGAGCTAACCGGACCGTTGCGGTATGTGGTTAAAGGCCCAGAATGAAATGGTGGGCCTTTAGCCGCATGCCGCAATGGGTCCGGTTGAGCGAATGGTTAGCGAAGTAATCGGGCCAAGGCCGCAAATCGCCCGAAAGTCGCTCAGCAAAGTTCTTTGCAAATCAATCACTTAGGACGAGCGACTTGAGAGAACCCGATATTCATTTTTGCGAGGAGCGTCTTTTTCTTAGAAGCTCGCTTTGGAGCGAGGCGATAAGCTCACGATCGCCGCTCCGTATGTTTCTTTGAATGGAATTGACGCGCTCTGTATATGTTTGATCGTTGGTGATGTTTTGATATATTTCCAGGTAAGCCAAGGCTTCGGGGTAATTTCGTTCAATTATATCGCCTGCGCTCAGTACTGTGCCGAGCATAGCAAGGGCATCTAGTGATCCCAAAGCTGCGGCTTCTTTAAATCCAGTTATAGCTATAGCTGAGAATTGAGACCGAAGAACACCATCGGAACTTCCAATTCTTCGGCTTTCATCTAAAGCAGCTAAGGCTGCTTGATATACCCCACCCGACGCAGCGGTCGCCAGAAGCCCTATTTTTAGCGGTTCTAAAGTTGAAGAGTATTTTCTGCAAACTTCGCCCACCTCGATGCTGCGGGCACGATCCACGCAATGCTCCAAGAGTGTGTAAAGTTTGAACGCGGCAATTGAATCACCATTTTTGGATGCTTGGAGCAGCGCAGGAACATTCTGGGCAATTGCGAGCGGGTCTAGCGCATTTAGCAGAATTTCATTCTGCTCTGGGGAAATCCTTTGAAACTGCTTGCCCCATTCTGATTTCAATTCAGGCACATAAGGTTGCGGTGCAGTTTCGACTGAATGGATAGTATCTTTGAGGGCGCTTGATTGTCTCAATCGACTGCCATCTTGCGCTGTTTCTAGCAATTTTTGCGCCCCATGAGAACCCCCCTTTGGAGGGATTTTCTTTGGCATCGCAATGAAGAAAATAATCGCGCCAGCCAGTGCGACTAACGCGCCTACAGCAAGCCATCGAGCAGTCCAATTTTTCTTGAGAGCTAATGCTATGTTGGTTCGTTGCATATCCCATCCTTCAACGTCGGGTCTGATTTTTGAAGATAGTCTACAGGGATCTTCCATTAAGGAGGTATTTCCCTTTCGACATAATGGAATATACAAAGTACTCGCACTGAACGTTATTCATTCGGCGAATGGCCTGAAGCAGTTTGTTCTGCTTCTCAACGATGAATACCCAGGGGTCCCCCGGCAAGTTAGTTACCTGAGCTTCGATCAAATAACCGTTGAGGATCCGACATTGCCCCCTGATTGGGTTTTGTTTCGCGCAAATGAACAATCGGTCGTTGTAGGGTACGAAATGTGCGTGGACGTAGAGGCATTGAACCTTCAATTACTCGAGAAAAATGAGGCTGCCTTGTTTAAGGTACTGTCTTATGCGAGAAATTGAAATGAAAAAATTGAGAGCCTTTCGTTTAATTGGTTCCGTCATTTTTTGTGCAACTCTGTCTATTACATCTTTTTTTACGCATGCCGGCGTCGAACGAAATGATCCCGCGTGCAGAAACGAAACTGATTCGATAAACGAACTCATTCAGCGGCTTGTCGCACAATCCCACAGCGGTTCTTTCAGCAATCCTCCAGGCCGGCTCATAATGACACAGCCATTCAAGGACCCTCGGTGGGCGCATCCAGGATGGGAAAAGCGAGCGTGGACTACATATCACCGTACTCGCGTAGATCAATCACAGTATCAGAGTTTCGTTGTGCAAATCCACTTCATGTGGAATCGTGATCTTGGAGATTTTGATCAAGTAAAATTTACCACGACAGTAGAGCAAGGGTGCGTTGGGGAGCTGAAGATGGGAGATGCCGGCGACACACCAGATGACTTCCCGTGGCCAACGGGACCAGGATGGCCTGTTGCCCTCCCTGAATATACTAGCCCACCTGGCTCGTGGGGCGAGGTCATCGTTAGTAGTCCAGTTCCGGTGGGCCATATTTCAGTTGGAGGCGGCTATACTTGCACTGACTGCCACGGCGCGGGACGCGCTGCGTCAAACAACTCCCTGAGGAAAACTCTCACGAAGCCAGCATTGGAAAAGAAGGTTAGGGAGCTTGCTGGGAACGGACTAGCCAATAGTAAGTAGTCGGCCCTGCAAAACCTCTGCAACGCGCATGAACACTGAAATTTTCGGGTGAATGCCGATGGGCAGAACTCCCAGGAAGATATTCAATCGCCATTGATTTCTGGGAGTTCTTCAGCGGCATGGAGTATTACCAGAGCAAGCTGCCCTGCGACGCCACGCAGATCGGCCGCTTCCGGCGCGTGATCGGCGAGGCCGGAGTGGAGCAGTTGCTCAAGACCACGATCGAAGCGGCGGTGGCGATCAAGGCCGTTAATCCCGTCAAGCTGGAACTGGCCGCGTGACGTACCGACCGCCAATGCTTTGCTGGCAGCCCTGACGCCGTCATTCAAATCGTCCAAACGGATTCCGCAGGTCCGACTCTGTAAGGGCTTACTGGTCAATGTCGTGGTCGACGCCACTCATGTGACGCAGGTCGTCAGCAGCCAAGGTCCGTCCACGGCGCACTGTTCTGCCGAATCGGGCGAGCGGGATGGCATGCCTACGAACTGAGTCTTTCGACAAGGACTTACTGCGGTCGACGGCATGCGAACTGATTTGCATCGTTCATCCTGATCGGTTGATCCGACTTTGCCAACCAGTTGAAGTTCCTACACTCACATGTGCCGCACAAGGAACCATGGAGTGCCTATCCCAAGCACGTCGATCCGCGATCGACTTCGCGAAGCCGCCGTTCACTCAGCCGAGCTCGACAAGCCGCTAAACATTCACGATACCCATTGGGCGTCCTCGCGGAGGACACCATAGCGGCGCCAGCTCTTCAGTTGCTCGACAGCTCCCGCACACAGTGCGGCGCCTGATCCACCGCGGCTTTCATCTCCAGCATCTGGTCCCAGCGTGCGTACTGGTCCTTCAGCTTCTGTGCCGTTTCCATCGGCACGAAGGGTTCCTCTCGCCGCTCGCCCTTCAGCCAGAAGCGATACCAGTCCACGTTCCCCTGCAGCGAGATCATCCGCTCGCTGGGCCGCGACAGCGCATGGCCCCCGTCCGGAAACATGAGCATTTCCACCGGACGGTACTGCCGCCGCAGCAGCGCGTAGACGTCCGAGTAGTTCTTCGCGTAGAGGCCGTAGGACTCGATGCGCAAGGCGGCCCGGATGCAATCCGTGTACAGCGACGGGTCATTGCGAATCCAGCGGACCCTGGACTCGCCAAAGGGCCGTAAGCGGCTGCCGAACACACCTTGACGGGTGCGGCCCAGGGTGGCGGGGTCAGGCTGGCGGTGACCAGCGATGCGGCAGCAGCTCGTCGATCCGGCTGGCCGGGTGAGTGGGCAAGCTGCGTATTTCAGCCCATCGCGGCCACCCATTTCAGCGGAACGCGGACAGCGTTTCAGACGAACGCGGACACCATTTCAGGCTGAACGCGGACAGCGTTTCAATCTGATCCCGGACACCCCGAGCGCGCGCAAGTGACCTGAGCCGTGGGCATGCTGACCGATTTTTCGGTCCTCATGCCCACCCCCAGGATTCACATGCGCCAACTACGTCAAACCCTTCGACTGCACCTGGAATCGGGCCTGAGCATGCGCGAGTGCTCGCGCGTTCTGGGCATCGCCAAGACCACCGTCAACAGCGTCGTAATGAAGGCCCGTGCCGCCGGCGTCGATTGGGCGGTGGCCCAGACGCTGGACGATGCGGCCCTGGAAGCCCGCCTGTACGGCCCCGCCGTGCCGCGCGCCAGCACCCAGCTCGAACCTGACTTCGCCCTTGTCCACCAAGAGCTCAAGCGCCCCGGCGTCACCCTGCAACTGCTCTGGGAGGAATACCAGCGCAGCCTGGCCGACGCGGGCTCGCAGGCGTACAAGTACACCAGCTTCTGCGTGAAGTACCGCGCCTGGGCCGCTGGCCTCAAGCGCTCGATGCGCCAGGTCCACCCGGCCGGCGAGCGTCTGTTCATCGACTACGCCGCACAGACCGTGCCGCTGATCGACGCGGCCACCGGCGAGATCCGTGCCGCCCAGATCTTCGTGGCCGTGCTCGGCGCGTCGAACTACACCTTCGCCTGCGCCACGCCGACGCAAACCGCCGCCGACTGGGTCGGCGCCATCATGGACGCGCTGGAGTTCATCGGCGGCGTGCCCCGGCTGATCGTACCGGACCAGGCGCGTGCCCTGATCGCCCGGCCGGACCGCTACGAGGCCACGCCCGGCCGCCTGGTCGAGGAGTTCTGCGACCACTACGACGTGGCGATGCTGCCGGCGCGCCCGGCCCGTGTTCGCGAAGGCGCTGCTCTACTGTTTCGATCTTTTGCTCTCGAGCTTCCTGCTCGGCGAGGCCCTGGTATGCGCCAACGCCAACTGCAATAAGACCGGCGAGTGCGCCGATTACACCGGCAACGGTTTCGGTGATCTTCTTGTCGACCAATCCAGATTGGGCCAAGAGCGCGATCATGATGGCAATAGCTGTGGCCGCAATGGCCGAAAGTAGCGCCGCCCGGATGCGCTTGTCGTCACGCTTCCATGCCTTTACCAGCGACTCGAAGAACGATATATACGGGTCGAAGAGCATGATTCCCTAGGCCAAATAGTCGGCGTCTATCTGCCGCTTTACGGCCTCCGGCATGAGGCAGGCCATGGCGAGCGGCAGAAAAACCGAATTGAACTGAGCCGCCCCGCCCGATATCGTCGGTCTTTGGTGATCGGATCGATTCAGCGAGGCCATGCGGCCAACTATGGGCGGGCGGCCGGCGACGAGGCTTCGGAATTGCCCTCGCTACCCCTTTGGGGGACCAGTTGGCGCCGTCAGCGACATCTATCCGTCAAGACCTGTCCCCGCAGGCCTCGATGCCCGCCGTGCGCTTGGCACGCGGGGCCGCAACAGCCACGAATGGCCGGCCGTCAGGAACGGCTCGACCTCAGCGCAACCCCCGCCATCAACTCCTCAATCCACTCCATGAACATCCGCAGCTTCGCGCTGACATGCCGCGTCGGCGGGTAGGCGAGGTACATGGGCATTGGGTCGATCTGCCAGTCGTCGAACAAGGGCAGCAGCTCGCCGCGCGCGGCATGGGGCTCGGCCATATAGCGCGGCAGCCAGAGCACACCCATGCCGGCGAGGCCGGCCGCGAGATAGGCGTTGCCGTCGTCGGCCGCGACGACGTAGCGGCCACTGACCTCGACGGACTCCTCCGCGGCGCCCCGGCCGCGGCGCATCGGCATGGTCGCGACCCGGCCGCTGCCGGAGCGCAGGAAGCCGACGATGCGGTGAGGCGTGGGCGTGGCGCCGTCGTTCAGCTCGGCGGGATGGGTGGGTGTTCCGGCGCGTTGCAGGTAGTCGGGTGCGGCATAGACGCCGAGCTGCAGCTCGCCGACGCGCCGTGCGATCAGCGAGGGCACGGTGACCTCGCCGCCGCGCAGCACGCAGTCGACGTTGTCGCCGATCACATCGACGATGCGGTCGCTGACGCCCATATCGATCTGGATCTCTGGATAGCGTGCATGGAACTTGGGTAGCGCCGGCATCAGGATCAGGCGCGCAAACGGGCTCGGCACGTCCACCCGCAGGCGGCCGCGCGGCGCTGCCGTCAGGCCGGCCAGCCCGGCATCGGCCTCCGCCAGGTCCGCGAGCACGCGCACAACGCGCTCGTAGTACGCGGCGCCCTCGGGCGTCACCGTCACCCGGCGGGTCGTGCGGTGCAGCAGCTTGACGCGCAGCCGCGCCTCCAGCTGCTGCACCAGCTGCGTCACGGTGGTCTTGCTGAGGTGCAGGGTCTGCGCCGCTTTGGTGAAGCTGCCGGCCTCCACCACGCGGGCGAAGGCTTGCAGCGCGTCGAATCGGTCCATCGGCTGGGGCGCTTGGCGAAAAGAATGGGGGCTTGGCGGCGATTGTCCTGAATCGCCAAACAGTCATTGTGCGAGCTGCTTGTTTATCGCGGGGCGCGGGCTCCCTAAAGTCCGGGGCATCCGATCCCTTTTCCCTTTTTTCATTTATGCCTTCAAGGAGTTCCCGCATGTCCTCACGCGATGTTGTCATCCCCGCCGGCCGTCACGCGCTTTACGAACTGCACCGCTACTCGCCGGCCATCCGCTCGAATGGTTTGCTGTTCGTCTCGGGCCAGGTCGGCAGCCGGCCAGACGGTTCGCCCGAGCCTGAGCTCGATGAGCAGGTGCGCCTGGCCTTCCGCAATCTCAACGCCATCCTGGCCGAGGCCGGCTGCAGCTTCGCCGACGTGATCGATGTGACGGTCTTCATGGTGAACCCGCAGGACCATTTCGAACGCGCCTGGGCTGTGGCCGCCGAGTACTGGGGCGAGGCACCGTACCCGACCGCTACCGCCGTCGGTGTCACCTGGTTGTCCGGCTTCCAGTTCGAAATCAAGGTGATCGCCAAGCTGCCGGAGGCCGGCGCGCGCTGAAGCGCGGGCTCAGCCCTCCGCCAGGGCCCGCGCGCGCCAGAACCCAGCATCGATCAGCTGCTCGGCGCCGCTGATCTCGTTGACCAGCCAGAACTGTCGCCCGTCCGGGCTCAGCCGGCTGACCTCGCCGGTGTGGCGGCCGGCCCGCACGCGACGGCCCAGGGCATTGGCCGGGAAGTCCGGCTGCCGCGCCAGATCCCTGAGATCCAGCGCCACGCGCGCATCGCCGGCCAGGCGCAGGCGCTGCACCAGGGGTGCGAGCAGGGGGCTGGCCGCGTCGCTGGCCGAGAGATAGACGATCAGCTTGGCCTGGGCGCGGCTGAACGCGACATTGAGCAGGCGTTGCGCCTCCTCGCCATGCAGAAAAGGCTGGCTGCCGTCCACCGGATCGAACAGCACCACCGGCGCCTCGCTGCCCTGGGCGCGGTGCACGGTGCTGACCTTGACGGCCGCGTCGGGCACGCCGCGCTCGCGCAGGCAGCGGCGTATCAGCGCGCGCTGGGCGCGAAACGGCGTCAGCACGATCAGCTCCTGCGCCCGCCAGTCGCCGCTGGCGAGCGCGGCCGCCACGGCCTCGGCCATCGCCTCGGCCGATTCGCGCCGCACCGGTCCGCGCTCGGCCGCCGACCAG
>NZ_JAQOWX010000161.1:0-10080 GCF_028462495.1 Paucibacter sp. XJ19-41 | reverse complement strand
GGCCCAGGCCGACGCCAGCCCGCCGAGGGCCAGGCACGCACAGACCAGCGCACGGCCGCCCCGGCCGGTCGGCGGGTGGCGGCCTTGCGTCCCTGCTGCTGGGTCTGTCTGTTGTGGAAATCGCTGAGTCACCGAAAGCGTCCCTCGCTGCGCTTGGCGGCATTCTGGGAGCGCCCGCTCGGCGCTGGCGATTGGGAATAACGCCCTGGCGCCTCCCTCACGCCCGCCATCTCCCATGAAACGGGGCCAGCGCCCGAATCTTAAAAAACGTAACACGATGCCTGCGTGCGACACACCCTGCTCAACCCATCTGCATCCTCAGCCGCCGCGCCGCCTCTTCGTCGCGCGCGTCGTCGATCTCGCGCAGCACCGCGCCAAGGTCCACCGCCGCCAGCTTGCGCTCGAAGCGGCCGCTGAGCGGGGTCTCGGGCGTCAGCGCGCCGCGCTGGAACAAGGCCCAGATCTCGGGGCCGTAGTCGGTGCTCAAGAGCGCCGGCGCGAAGCGGCCGAAGAAGTCGCGCAGATTGCCGACATCGCGCAGCAGCATGCGCATCGCATGGTTGTTGCCGGCCGCATCGACCGCCTGCGGCAGGTCGATGATGACCGGGCCGTCGGCCGCCAAGAGGATGTTGAACTCGGACAGATCGCCGTGCACGACGCCGGCGCAGAGCATGCGCACGACCTCGCTGATCAGGCTGGTGTGATGGGTCTGTGCCTCCTCGGCCGTGAACAGCACATCGTTCAGGCGCGGCGCGGCGTCACCGTCGGCATCGGTGACCAACTCCATCAGCAGCACGCCCTCATGGAAGTTGTAGGGCCGGGGCACGCGCACGCCGGCACCGGCCAGGCGGTAGAGCGCGTCGACCTCGGCGCTCTGCCAGGCTGCCTCGGTGGCCTGGCGGCCGTAGCGGGTGCCCTTGGCCATCGCTCGGGCCTGGCGGCTGTTCTTGACCTTGCGGTTCTCGGTGTAATCGACGGCCTGGCGGAAGCTGCGCTCGGTGGCCTCCTTGTAGACCTTGGCGCAGCGGATCTCGTCGCCGCAGCGCACGACATAGACGGTCGCTTCCTTGCCGCTCATCAGCTGGCGCTGCACCGCATCGATCAGCCCCTCATCGATCAGGGCCTGCAGTCTCTTGGGTGCTTTCATCGGCCCATTGTCGCCGCAAGGCCCTCACTCGAAGGGATAGCGCACGCCCAGCTGGCGCCGGATCTCGTCCATCCAGGCGAGAGNTCATCGGCCCATTGTCGCCGCAAGGCCCTCACTCGAAGGGATAGCGCACGCCCAGCTGGCGCCGGATCTCGTCCATCCAGGCGAGAGTCGCCAGGCTTTCGGCATGCGACATCCGCGGGCTCTCTATCAGTCCGGCGCGTATGCAGCGCATCGCTTCCTCGATCTCGCCCTCGAAGCCGTTGATGCGAAACGGCGCGGCCACGGTCTGCGGCGCCTCGCCGTGCAGCTGCAGCCGCGCCTCGGTGGCCTGCCAGAAGTTGTGCGGCAAGGTGATGCTGCCGCGCGCGCCGAGGATGTGCAGCGCATTATCAGAACTGCCGTCGATGCCGCAGATGAACTGCGAGACCAGGCCGCCGGGGAAGCTCAGCGTCGCGTTGACGCGCTGATCGACGCCGGTCGGCGCCAGCACGCCCTCGGCACGCAGCGCCAGCGGCTCCGGGCAGGCGCCCAGCGCCTGCTGCAGCACCCAGCGCGTCACCGTCAGGTTGTAGATGCCGATGTCCAGCAGCGCACCGCCGGCCAGGGCCGGGTCGAACAGCCGGCTGCTGCTCTGGTAGGGGGCGGGAAAGCAGAAACTGGACTGGATGCCGCGCAGCTCACCTATGGCTTGCTGATCGCGCAACCAGCCCTGCAAGACCTCGGTGTAGACCGGCAGGAAGCGGGTCCACACCGCCTCCATCAGGAACAGGCCGCGCTCGCGCGCCAGCGCCACCAGCGGCTCGGCCTGGGCAAGACCTGGCACCAGCGGCTTCTCGCACAGCACCGGTTTGCCGGCCTCCAGGCAGGCGCGCACGATATCGCCATGCTCGGAGTGCGGTGTGGCCACATAGACGCCGTCCACCGCCGGGTCGGCCAGCAGCGCGGCCAGATCGGTGGTCGAGCGGGCGGCGGAAAACTCGTCGGCGCAGGCCTGGGCGCGGGCCGCGTCTCGGCCCAGCACGCGGTGCAAGCGGGTGCCCCCCAGCTGCGGCACGGCGGAGGCAAAACGACGGGCCATCTTGCCAGGGCCGACCAGGGCCCCTGCGACTTCGGTCAGGTGTCAATCAGAGAGAGGACGGATTTGCAACTCAGCATAGCCGGTGGCGGCGTCGGGCTCGCGGCGCAGCTGCCAGTCCGGCAGCAGGGCCAGCAGCACTTCGGCCGTCGTATGGACGATGCAGCCGGGCGCTACATGGCCGCCCAGCACACGGCCCTGGCGGTCCGACACACTGATGTGCAGATGCGAGCCATTGGCCGCGAGGCTGCCGGCCAGGGTCAGGATCTCGACGTCATCCGTCAAATCGATGATCTGCTCGGCACCGGCCAGGCGCAGCCGCGCCGGCTTCAGGCTGCCGATGCCGCTCAGCACAAAGGCGGCACTGCCGCCCTGGGCGGCCAGCGCCGCCTCCAGCGCGGCACGCAGGTCGTCACCGGGCAGCAAACGCACAGGCAGGGTGTTCATCTGTGCAGCGTAACCCATGCAACTGCGCTTGCCTCGCCGCCGCGTCGGGCGCATAAAGCAGCTTGACGTCGATCAAGGGAGCTCCCGATGAGCCAGAGCCTATTGCAATGGACCGCCAGCCAGGGATTCCTGCCCCATGGTGTGTGTTTCCAGTGGAGCCCGGACCTGCTCGGGCTGATGGTGGGCGCGGATGCGCTGACGGCGCTGGCCTATTTCTCTATCCCGCTGGCGCTGATGGTCTTCGTCAAGCGGCGCAGCGATCTGAAGTTCAACTGGATCTTCGTGCTGTTCTCGGCCTTCATCTTTCTGTGCGGCAGCACCCATGTGGTGGACATCCTGACGATCTGGACACCGGCCTACTGGCTGCAGGGCTATGTCAAGGCGGCCACGGCGGCGGTCTCGCTGGTCACCGCGATCGGCCTGTGGTGGCTGATGCCGCAGGCGCTGCGCCTGCCCAGCACCGAGACGCTGGAGAAGATGGTCGATCGGCTGGCGCGCGAGGTGGCCGAGCGGCGCGCCGCCGAGGCCAGGCTGGAGCAGCTCAGCCACGAGCTGGAGGCGCGCGTGCTGGAGCGCACCCATCAACTGGAGCTGGAGACCGCCGAGCGCCTGCGCCTGCAGGACGCCGACCGCGCCCGCGAGGCCGCCGAGCAGGCCAATCGCGCCAAAAGCGAGTTCCTCTCGCGCATGAGCCATGAGCTGCGCACACCGCTGAATGCGGTGCTGGGTTTTGCCCAGCTGATGGGCAACCAGGCCGAGGCCCTGTCGGCCAAGCAGCAGGAGTGGCTGCAGCATATCGAGACCGCCGGCTGGCATCTGCTGCGCCTGGTCGATGATGTGCTGGACATCGCCCGTATCGAGAGCGGTGTGATGCGCATCGAGCGCGAGCCGGTGAATCTGCAGACCGTGCTGCAGGACTGCCGCGACATGGTCTCGCAGTCGGCCGAGGCGCGCCAGGTCAGCCTGGACCTGGCGACCGAGAACGGCCACCATGTCGTCGTCTCGGATGGCAAGCGCCTGCGCCAGGTCTTGTCGAATCTGCTCAGCAATGCGATCAAGTACAACCGCCCCGGCGGCCATGTGCGGGCCAGGCTGTCGCTGCGCCAGGATCAGCTGCATATCGAGGTCGAGGACACCGGCGTCGGGCTGACGGCCGCGCAGCAGGCCCAGCTGTTCCAGCCCTTCAACCGGCTGGGCCGTGAGCGCGATAGCCATGTGCAGGGCACCGGCCTGGGTCTGGTGATCGTCAAACAGATGATTGATGCGTTGCGCGGTCATATCCAGGTGCGCAGCCGGCCCGATGTCGGCACCACCTTTGTCGTCGAGTGGCCGGTGGCACGGGCCTGAGTGCTCGGGCGCGCGACAATGCCGCCGGCCCGAGGACAAACGCAGCTGAGCAATGAAACTGGCGATAGATGTTCACCACCACAGTGCAGGCGGCGCCACCGCTGCCGCCGTGGCCTTCGAGGCCTGGGATGCGTTCGAGCCGCTGCGCAGCTTCAGCACCCGCATCGCCCATGTCGAGCCCGCGCCGCGTGGCGGGCAGCTGAACCTGCGCGATCTGCCCTGCATGCTGCAGCTGCTGCGCGAGCATGCGCTGGCGCCCGAGCTGATCGTGATCAATGGCGCCGTCCATCTCGACGCGCAGGAAACCCCGGGCCTGGGCCAGCATCTCTTCCATGCGCTGGGCGGCCAGATCGCCATCGTCGGCGTCTGCAAGACCGCCCTGCCGGGCCTGCCGGCGCAGTTCGAGCTGATCAGGGAGGAAGAGACCCGCCCGCTGATCATCAGCTGCGCCGGCATCGACCTTGGCGCCGCCAAGGCGCGGGTGCGCGGCATGCACGGCAAGCGCCGCGTGCCGACCTTGATGAAGCTGGTGGCGAGGCTGGCGAAGGGGACTGCGGCGGCTTGAGCGCTTTCGGGACCTGGAGACTTGTCCCTCGGCCCCGCCTCGAACTTGGGATTGCTGCGAACGGCCCGGGCCGGCACGCTTCGCCACTTCATGCTCGCGGGGAGATCGATATGCGGCTCTTGACCTTGTTGACGCTGGGGCTGTGCCTGGCGAGTGCTACGGCGGCGCAGACGGTCTCCCAGCGCGTGGCCGGAAACGCCGGCGCGAAGGTTCAGGTCAATGTGCAGGCCGGGTCTCAGGAGTTCACGCGCAACAGCCTGGGAGATCTGCAGCTCAGCCGTAGCGCGGGTGATGCGGTGGCCATCCATGGCCAGGCCGCCACCGGCATGGCCGAGGCAAGGTCACGGGTCGAGGCTGGCGCCGTGCGTGTCGAGGCCCATGCATCCGGCAGCGTGATTGCCCCTGCGCCCAGCTACGTGGACGCAAACGCCTATGGCACGGCCACGGCGGAGGCCAGTTTCCAGGATGTGCTGAGCTTCAGCGCGCCCGGCTACGCGCCCGGCGCTCTCTTCTGGGCCACGGTGAAGATCAAGCTCGACGGGACGGTGAGTGGCGGCGGCACCATGGTCGACGCCGCCGCGCCCAGTTTCTACAACGGCGTGGCCAGCTGGCGCTCCCAAGTTCAGCTGGTGCGGCCTGGCGGGTACTCCCTCAACCTCGACTACCGCGGCAGTTGTGGCGGCGTGATGCACGACCAGTGCACCGAGGATCCCAAGGGATGGTTCAGCTTCGAGGTCTTGCTGGTCAATCAGGCCAACCATGTGCTGACGCTGGCCACCAGGGTTGATGCCAGCGGTGGCGCACTGGTGCGCGGTGCCGGCGGCACCGTGCTCGGCTACGGCGCCGCCAACTTCATGCACACGGTGGGCTGGGGCGGCGTGCAGGCCTTGTTCGACAGCGACGGCGCCCTGGTGTCCGACTTCAGCTTTGAAGGGCTGGGCAGCGGATTCGACTTCCGCCAGTCCGCCGTGGCCGTGCCCGAGCCGTCAAGCGCCCTGCTGCTGCTGCTCGGTGTGGCGGCCATCTGGGCGAAGCGCCGAGCTTTTCAGCGCCAGCAGCTCGGCGCCTGAACCCTATCAGTCGCCGAGCTCTTTCTGGTGCCGCACGGCGAGGATCGTGACGGCATCCCGGCCCGTGCCTCAGAGCGCGATCTCGACGCTGTCGATCTTCCAGCCGCCGCCTTCCTTGACCATCTTGATCTTCTGCCGCTGCCGCGCCGCCGGGGCCTTGGCGCAGCGGTCGGTCACCGCATACTCCAGATAGGCCGCCGCCTCGCGCGCCTCCAGCCGCTGCGCCGCCAAGCTCAAGACCTGGCACTTGGCCAGCTCCCTGGAGAACTGCAGGTAGATCGCGATGACCTCGTCCCGGGACTTGTTCATCTGCTTCATCTGCTGCGGAAACTTCGCCTCCACCTCGGCCCGCTTGCGCTTCGAGTAATAGGACGCATCGTCCGCAAAACTGATGCCCCGCACCACCCGGGCGTTGTACTCCGCATAGACCTCAGCCGGCGACTTCTCGGCGGCACCTGCGCTCAGAGGCGCAAGCACCAGGGCCAGCGACAGCCCTAGCGATCCAGGCTTCTTTCTCTTCATCATCTCGGTTCTCCCCTCCCTCGCCCATGACGTGGGCGCCGCGACGGTACCAAAAGCTGAGGCGGGTGGGTAGTGCCGTCGGGGGGAGTCGGGGTCAGGCGTCGAACTCAGGAAGCTTCATTGGGGGTCAGGTCTTGACTAGAAATTTAAGACTTAACCCCCGAGCCTCGACCCAGCCCTGGGGCGTGAAGAGCAGCGGCCCTTGCAGCAGCCAGCGGATCGGTGAGCTCGCGTAGTTCACTTCAGTACGGTGTCTGGAGAGGATTCTCGTTGCCGCTTGCGCGCGACCCACCCTAGCCAGCCCAGAGCCACCGGGATGCCCAGCTGAATCGCCAGGCCGCGCCAACCGTCGGCGCTGGCATCGACCCGAGGAGCTGACAACATCGCCCGTGCGGGAGAACCGGAAATGTATCGGACATCAATGGCTTGCCCTACCGGTAGTCTTTCGGGACTTGTCCCGCAGACGGTAGACGCGAACTCGTAGCGCTTCCTGGCCACTTCATAGGCGACCGTCACGCGCGATCTGCACCCGCGCCCACCACCCGACAGCTGCTCATGCCCGACGACGAGCCCAGGCACGACCGCACCGTACTGCTTGACCCGTCGCTCATGAACCAATTGTTCGTATGTGCTGGGCATGCTGTAGAGCAGCGGCACTATCGACAAAGGGATGAAGCCCCAAAACATCCAGGGACTGACCTTTTTCACGGCACTGTCCGACACCCTCTATGCCCCGCTGTCTAAACACAGAGGCGGATGCGGCGTCGACACCCTCGGAGCCCTTTGCCTGGCAGTTGCTTGCATCGGCTAGAACCAGACAAGCAGCACGACAGCGACCACAAGAAGAAGCATCGCCGTCAAGCCACCAATAAGCACCAAGGCAACATTGCGCGCCAGCGCCAGTCCACCTTCTCGTCGAGCTTGTTGTTCTTGCAAATTGTCCATCAGTGCAATGCTCTGCCGTCTTTCGCCGCACGATGCTCCCAGGCCAGCCCTGCGGCCACAGCGAGAGCCATGACAAGCACTGCAGGCCACAAAGGCAATATCGTCGGCAGTGCGAGCCAGTAGACACCGCCGACCAAGCAGAGGGCGATCACCACGGTCGCGAACAGGCGACCGTAATCAAACGCTCCGACCCATGCGGCGACAGCAATGGCGATGTATCTCAGCATGCGCTCCAACCCTGATCTGTCACCAGTCTAGCCGCATGATTTGCGCCGCCGGCCCCCACCAAAGAGGGACGCATCGAGTGCGATCAGTGCGCCGTCGAGCCGCACACGGCGAGCGGCTGCATCGCCAGTCAAGCAGTAAGGGGTGCTGGTGCTTCCTTGTATGCGGGAGTCCAAGCGCAGCGGGCGATAGCAGGGGCGCAACCCTTGAAGCGTGGCCAGCATCGCTCGCTGGGGTCCGCATGGGGTCAGGTCTTGACTAGAAATGAGGAGTGACTTCGGAGCTGCGGAGCCGACCCCGAAGCCCCGGTGGCTTTTGCAGACCGGCCCTAGTTCTTAACAACAACCAAACACACAATGCCAACAGCAAGGTAGGCATACCATATTTTTCTCAGCAGCGAGCCAGACTCGCCCCCGCTGACAGAGCCGAATCCAGACTTTATAGCGCCTCGCGAACGTCGCTCTCTGTCTATTCGCCATTCGATGTAAGTCAATGGAATCGCGCCAATGACCACACACACCAAGATCAAAGAAGCTATCGCCTTGATCACAGAAGCTCCCGGTAACAAGTAACAGTGTAGGGGTCGACCCTCAGCTTGAGAGGGCTCGCAAGGCTAGAGGACGGCAAGGGCATGGGGTCGGGATCTCAAGCCCCCACCACCGCCCTCCCCGCCCCCACCCACCCATCCAGCCCTCCCACCAGCGCCCTTGCCCGCGTGACGCCTGCCTCGGCCAGCACCGTCACCGCCAGCGCCGCCGTGACCTCGTTGGGGCAGTTGCAGTAGAGGATGAGTTCGCGGTCGCGGGGCAGGCTGGCGGCGTGGCTTTTGATCTGGTCGATCTCCAGCAGCAGGGCGCCGGGGATGTGGCGCGGGTCCACCGCGCGGCCGCCGGCGGCGCGCACGTCGATGAATACCGGCGCCTCGCCCTGGTCCTGCAGCGCGGCGGCCTCGGCAATGCTGATGCGACGGCCGCCACGGGTGCGGCGCGCGAAGCGGCGGCGCTGCCACCAGCGCCGCAGAATCAGGCCGGCGACGATCAGGGCCAGGGCGGCCAGCGCGACGTAGCCGGCGCCGGCCAGCATGTCCAGCACCTGCTGGATCTGGTCGGACAGCATCAGGCCCAACAGCACAAAGGCGCCGCTCCACAACAGGCCGGCGACGAAGTCATAGGCAATGAAGCGCCGCCAGCTCATGCCCAGGGCACCGGCCATCGGCGCGGCGACCACCGAGACGCCGGGCAGGAACTTGGCGGCCAGCAAGGCACGGCCGCCCCAGCGCAGGATCAGGCCCTCGCTCTGGCGCACGCAGGCATCGGGCGACAGCGAGATGCGGCACAGCAGCTTCATCACCCGATGGCCCTGGCGCTGGCCGGCCACGAACCAGACCGCATCGCCGGCAATATTGGCCAGCACCGCCACGACAAGCACCGCCCAGCCCGACAGCGTGCCCTCGGCTGCCAAGCCGCCCGCCACCACCAGCAGCGGCGCGGCCGGCAGGGGTGCGCCGGCGCGTGCCGCCAGGGTCACGAGAAAGACCAGCAGCACGCCGTGGGCAACAAGCAGTTCTATCAGTGAGCGCATGCAGCGGGCGAGTCCAAAAATGAAACGGATGAAAAAGGGCCGGGTGACTCATTCTCACCCAGCCCTTTTCTCAAGACATGCGACGCGGCGATCTCAGCCCCAGCCGCCGCCCAGCGCCTTGATCAAACCCACCGTGGACTGGTACTGCGCCGCTCTCACCTGCAGGGCCTGGCGGCGATTCGCCAGCTCGCTGCGGCGGGCATCCAGCAGCTCCAGCTGGCTGACCAGGCCGTTGCGGTAGCGCGAGTCGGAGAGTTGCAGCGCGCGGGTGGCCGAGGCGACGGCCTGGGCCTGCACCTCGGCCTGAGCCTGCAGCAGGGTCAGGGCCGAGAGCTGGTCTTCGACATCGCGGAAGGCCTGCAGCACCTGCTCCCGATAGCCGGCCGCCGCCAGGTCCAGCTGGGCCGCCGCGCTCTGCACACCGGCCTCGCGGCGGCCGCCGTCCAGGATGGGCAGGTTCAGCAGTGCGTTCAGGCCCCACAGGCCGGCCGAGCTTTTGAACAGATCGGACAGCTCGGGCGAGGCGCCACCGGCCGAGGCCGTCAGCGCCAGGCTGGGGAACCAGGCCGTCTGCGCGACACCCAGGCGGGCCTGCGCGGCACGCATCGCGCTCTGCGCGGCCGCCACATCGGGGCGGCGCTCCAGCACCGTGCTGGGCAGGCCGGCCGGCACATTAGGCAGGGTCTCGACCCAGACGCCCTCGGCCACGCTCAGGCTGCTGGGCAGCTCACCGGCCAGCACGGCCAGCGCATGCTCCAGCTCGGCCCGGCGACGGTCCAGCGCCAGCGCCTGCGACTGCGTGGCCGCGACCTCGGTGCGCACCCGCACCACATCGAGTTCGGCAATATCGCCAGCAGCATGGCGGCGCTCGGTCAGCCGCAAGGTGTCCTGGTAGGCGGCCACCGTCTCGCGCATCAGCGCGCGCTCGGCGTCCAGCGCGCGCAGCGCGAAGTAGGCCTGCGCCACATCGGCCTGCACCAGCAGGCGAGCGCTTTGCAGCAGCTGCTCGCTGGCCTGGGCGTCGAGCGCGGCCGCGCTGCTGGCCTTGCTGAGCCGGCCCATCACGTCGATCTCATAGGAGAGATTGACGCCGGCCGTGTAGACCGTGCCGGCGCTGCCGGCCGCGCGCGCCGCATCACCGCCCTGGCGGCTG
>NZ_JAQOWX010000160.1:0-10174 GCF_028462495.1 Paucibacter sp. XJ19-41 | reverse complement strand
CGCGACGTCGGCAGCCGGTGGCGCAGCGGCGGCAGCCGCCGCCTGGGCCACGGCCGCCACGGCCGCGCGATCCAGACCAAAGCCCGCTGCACCGACGAACTGGTTGAAGGCCTGGTTGTCGGTCTTCACATCATGGCGGCGGGACAGCTCGCGCCAGCGCTCTTTGAGCTCGGCGACACTTTGCGCATCGGCCTGCCACTGGCCCTGGCGCGCGGCCTCCAGCATGCGCTCGATGCTTTGCGCCAGCGCATGCGGGTTCTGGCTTTCGAACCAGCGCTTCAGGCCCAGATTGTGTTTGTCGCGCACATAGACATCCATGAACTCCTGCCACTGGTCATGGCGCACGATCTCGCGCGCGACCGACTGCCAGCCGGCGAAGTTGTTGATGCCGTCGAGCACCTGCAGGGTGCCGGCATAGCCCTCCTTCATCAGCCCGCTGATATAGCCGGGATGGAAATTGCGCGTGGCCAGCTCCTTGGCCAGGAACTGGGCCGCGCCCTCGACCTTGCCGCCACCCGAACCGCGCAGGTTCGAGACATAGAGTTCGGGTGCCTTGCCGTCCAGATGGCGCACCGCCAGGCCGATGCCACCCAGGTACTGGAAGGGGTCGTCGGTGGTCAGCATGCCGTAGAGATTGGAGCTGCGGGCCAGCACCGCGCCCTCGGTACCGCGCAGATGCTCGGCGTATAGGTTGAGCTGGCCGGCCTTGCCGCCTTGACCTGCCACTCCCTTGCTGCCCCACTCCGCCTCGTCCGGCCCATAGGCGAACTGCATGCGCGAGAGGTAGAGCTCGGCCAGCTTGCGGTCGCCCTCGGCTTGGGTCTTCCAGGTGTCGGTGGCCAGCGCCGCATCGTCCAGGCCGGTGCCGTAGCGGCCGCTCTCGGACGAGAAGATGCGGGTCTGGCCGGCGCGCAGCGCGGCAGCCGCGTCGACGCCGCGAGCCTGCAGCTGTTGCGCAATGCGCCGGGCATTGGTGGCCACCGGGTTGTCGGCCTCGTCAGCGGCTTCGGCGGCCAGCTTGGCGGCCTTGGCGAGCTGGCGCATCACGTTGGGGAAATGGTCGCGGTACAGGCCGGTGGCCGACAGCACGATGTCGACTCGCGGCCGGCCCAGTTGCGCGCGCGGGATCAGCTTCACATCGCTGACCCGCCCGCCGGCATCCCAGACCGGCTCGACGCCCAGGGCCCACAGCGCCTGCGCCTCCAGCAGGCCGAAATGCCGCATGGTCTCGACCGACCACAGTGTGAAGGTCAGCTTCTGAGGCGGCTTGCCGCCGCTCTTGGCCTGGTGCGCCGCGATCAGCTGGTTCATCGCGTCCTTGCCGGCGGCCCAGGCCGCCTGGGTCGGCACGCGCGAGGGGTCAAAGCCATAGAGAGTGCGGCCGGTGGGCAGCGAGTCGGGGTTCTTGATCGGGTCGCCGCCATAGCTGGTCGAGAGAGAGCGGCCGGCCAGCGCCGCCAGCAGGCCGTCCATCTCGCTTTGCCCGCCCAGCGCCTGGTGCCAGGTACGCGCCTGGGCCAGCTTCGCTTGCAGCGTTGCCGGCAGGTTTTTGGCCACGCTGTCATCGCCGGCCAGCAGGGCCTGCAGTTTGCGAAACGGCGTGGACTCCGGCAACTTGCGCCAGTCGCCGACCAGCATCTCATCGGCTTCCTCGCCCGGACCGGCCACGCCTTCCCAGAACTCCTTGCCCAGCATCATCAGCACGGTGGCGGTGCGCCAGGGCTCGCCGGCGCCCTGGCCGAAGGTGTGCAGCCCCATGGGCTGGGCCGTCAGCGCCAGCTCGTGCAGATGGTCGTGCACCTCGGTGACAAAGGCCGGAAACTCGGCGGCGATGCGGACCTCGCTCCAGCCCATGTCCTGCGGCAGCCGCTGCTTGCGCACGGCGTCGAGGAACTCGGCGCGGATCTTCTCGCGCACGCTGCCCTCGTCCTGGGCCAGCCAGTCGTGCAACAGGTCGTGGATCTTGGTCAGCGAGGCATGCAGGCCGGCCGGCGCGAACGGCGGGGTCTGGTGGCTGATGATGGTGGCGCGGCCGCGGCGGCGCGCCTGGGTGGCCTCGCCGATGTTGTCGACGATATAGGGGTAGACCACGGGCAGATCGCCGACCGCCAGCATCGGATAGTCATGCGTGGCCGACAGCCCGCGCTCCTTGCCAGGCAGCCATTCCTGGCTGCCATGGGTGCCGTAGTGCACCAGCGCGTCGGCGCTCTGGCGTGCCCACAGATAGGTGGCCATGTAATGGTGCGAGGGGGCGGCGCTGCTCGAGTGGTAGAGCGACTTTTCCTTGTCGCCACCGCGCTCGCCACGACCCGGCTGCGGCAGCAGGCTCACATGGCCCAGCTGCAGGCGCGGGATCACGAAGAAGCGCTGGCCGCCCTCGGCCAGCAGCATCGACGAACTCTCAGGCTCGCCCCAGGACTGGCGCAGCTGGGCCCGCACGGGCTCCGGCAGGCCGGCGAGCCAGCGCTTGTAGTCGGCCAGTGGCAGGCGATCGGCCAGGCCCTCGCGCAGCAGGGCCTGCAGCACCTGCTTGTCCTCGGGTGGCCGGTAGGCCGGTGCCAGCAAGCGCTGCAGCTGCAGGGTCAACGGCGTCTCGTCCATGGTCTCGGTGCGGTAGCCGGCGCCCTGCAGCGCGGCCAGGGTGGCCGACAGGCTCTTGGGCAGATTCATGAAGGAAGCGCTGAGGTTTTTCTCGCCACCCGGATAGTTCCAGAAGAACACCGCCACCCTGCGCTCGCCCGCGCTCTTGCGCTGCAGCCGCGCCAGGTTCAGCGCCTTGCCCACCACCGCCGCGCTCTGCGCCGCGATGGGCTCGACCTGCTCGTCGCCCTTGCGCGTGGCCGCCGCGATCTGGATATCGGTGATGCCGGTGTACTCGGCCTGGGCCAGGTAGAAAGGCACGTCCATCAGCTGCACGCCCTGCGGGTCGACGGCCCAGGCGGCGGCGTCGCCGCGCCGGTAGGCCATGGCCTGGATCACCGGCAGGCCCAGGGCCTCGAACTCCTTGCGCCGCTGCTCGGGGCTCAAGGTGATCTGGGTGTTGATCAGCACATCGACCAGCGGCTTGCCATCGGCGCCGGTCACCATCTTGCGGATGTTGTCGTCGCCCATCACCGGGCTGTAGAAAGGCCAGGCCACGGCGCCGCCCTTTTCCTCGATGCGGGCGATCAGGTCGTCGATGAAGCCGGTCTGCTCGGCCGAGATGCTTTGCTGGTGAAAGGCAATGCCGATGATGGGCGGGCGCTTGCTCGCGTCCAGGCCGCGCCACTGCAGATAGGCTGCCGGCGTCGGCAGCACGACCTTGCCATCGGCCAGCTTCGGGTGATACAGGGCGGACGGCGGGAAGACGATGGGTGCGGGCAGCCGGGCCCAGTCCTGGCTGCCCTTCAAATGCGCCGCGAGGCTGCGCAGAAAGGCATCCATATTCGAGCGCCCGCCGTTGACGTAGTAGGCATGCAGGCGCTGGGCCAGTGCCTCGGGCAGGCCCGAGGACTTGGGCGCGGTGGTGGGCAGCCAGACATGGGGCTTGCCCGCCAGCGCCGGCAGCGCGGCGCCCAGGCGCTGCCTCACATAGTCCTCGATGTGCTGGCGCGGCGCGTCGATCAGGACCAGGTCGGCACCGGCCCAGAACTTGGCGTCCAGATCAGGCCCCAGCTTCTCGGCAAAGCGCGCCTCGATGCGCAGGCCCAGCGGCTCGGCCGCCTTGGCCAGCGCGACGAACTTGCCCGGCGCGACCGGGCTGGCCGAGACGAAGAGCACGGTGGCGGCCTGGGCCAGGCCGGGCAGGACGGTGGCTGCGGCCAGCAGCAGCCACAAGGTCAGGAAACGACGCATACGGAACTGGCGACCTCAGAACTGGTAGCGAACGCTGGCGCTGAGATTGCGGCCGGGCTGGGTGTAGGCGTCCAGCGCGACGGCCGTCGGCGCGACGGATCGCGTGTCCGACCACAGTGCGTACTTCACATCGCCGATATTGCTGATGCCGACGTTGAGCGACCACTGTTTGCCGATCTCGTACCAGGCCGTGACATCTCCGACGACAAAACCCTTTGGCGTGTAGTTTTCGCGTGGGTTCGGGTTGCGACGCTGGCTCTTCATGCCCGTGACATTCAGCTCCGCACCCCAGACACCGGCCTGTTCGTAGCGCAGGCCCAGCACGCCCTTGTCGGGGTCGATGCTGATCAGGGGTGTCTTGATGCCGCCAAGCTCACTATCACCCTTTGTATGGGCATAGCTAGCGCTGGCCGTCCAGTTGGGCAGGAAATTCCACGCGGACGACAATTCGACGCCACGAATGCTCGCGCTATTCAGATTCACGGACTGGAACACCAGGGGGTCGGCCACGGAGCCCGTTCCTCGAACCGTCCGACCCGTCTCGATAAAGTCCTTGTAACGCCCTCTGAACAGAGCGGCGCTGTAACGCCAGCTGTCACTGCGGCCGCGCAGGCCCAGCTCGAAGGAATCGCTGGTTTCTGGCTTCAGGTTCGGGTTGCCGATAGAGATGTACGCCGGTCGTGCCGTCGGATTGTTCACCCCACCATTGACCTGGCTAGGCGCCGGCGCCCGGAAGCCATGCGAGTATTGGCCGAACACGCGTAGCAGCGGCGAGTAGGTCCAGACCACCCCCAACTTGGGCGACAACTCCTGGTCGCTGAGCTTGGTGGGCTCGGTCGGATTGCTGATGGTGTAGAGCGGGTCGCCCTTGCGCGGATTCAGCTCGAAGCGATCCAAGCGCAGACCCGGTGTCACGGTGAAATCGCCCAGCGTGATCTCATCCTGGATGAAGGCACCGAACAGGCGGTAGTCGGTGTCGGGGAAGCTCTTGTCGACCGTGAAGCGACCACTTCCGGCAGTGACCAGCTTGCCGTCGGCATAGTTGCCGCCGCCCTTCAACGAAGACACCAGGGTGCTGGAAGCATCCAGACCATAGACGATGCGCTGGTTCCCAAGATAGGTCTCGAACTGCACCGAACCACCGACCAGGCGCTCGGCATAGAGAGCATCACGCGCACGGCTGTTCCAGGAAACTGTCGCACTGATCGCATCGGACTTTTCCTCATAGCCCAGTTGCCGGTTCTTGGCCTTCTGCCAGTAAACATTGACCAACGCCCGCTGGAAGATGGGATTACTGCTATCCGTAAACTCGTAGTCCAGCTTGACCAGCGAGCGATTGATACGCTCGTTTGCATCGACGCGGGTCGTGGTCGCATAGGCCGGTCTTGGGTCGCCAAACAGGGTGTAAACCGTGGTGTCCACATCGCGGTCCATGTTTTCGACAGAGAGCTTGAAGCGCTGGCGAGCGTCCAGCTTGTACATCAGCTTGCCCAGCAGGTAGTTGGAGCTGATGTCCTGAGGGTTGCCGACGGTGCGGTTGATGTTCTTCGCATGGTTGTCGCCACGCGTGTCGGACTCATGCCCACTGCGCAGGCTGGCAAGCAGCAGGCCCTCGAACTGATCGCCGCGGAAGGCATAGCTGGGCACGAAGGTGGTGGAATTGTCGACCGACGAATAGCCCAGCTTCAGCGCCGCCTGCGAGCTCTTGCCCTTGGGCACCAGATCGCTCGGATCCTTGGTTTGAAAACTGACCGCGCCGGCCAGGCCGTCACTGCCATAGGAAGTCGACGCCGAGCCACGCAGGATTTCCACCTGCTTGAAGGCCTCGACATCGATGTAGTCGCCACGACCGGCGACCACCGGGCCGCTGGAATACATCATCGGCAGCCGCACGCCGTCGGTCTGCAACAGCACCTGGTTGCCCTCCAGGCCACGGATGTTGATGCCCTCATTGCCGCCACGCCCGACACCCGAGGCGGCGGCGGCGCTGCGATTCGGCTGCGAACGCACCGAAATGCCCACCTCCTGGCGCAGCATGTCCTTGATGTCGCCGGCCTGCTTGCGCGCGATGTCCTTGTCCGTCAGCGTGGTGACGCTGGCCGCGACCTCGTCTTCCGGGGTTTCGAGCCGCGTGGCCGAAGTCACCACCTTGGGCAGATCGGGCGCCGTCAGCGGCTGGGCCTGGGCCAGGCCCGCCAGCGAGGCGGCGGCCAGCGCCAGCGGATGCAGGCGCGGCAGAGCGCGGGCGAGAACGGACGAAGTAGAAGTAGAGCAGCGTGCCATGGACGGACCTTGGATTCGTTCGCTGCAGGCGCGGCCGCCGCCCGGGCGCGGCCCGCCATCGCTTGAGGCCCCGGAGGCCGTCGCCGCTGGCAAAGCCTGGCCCGTTCGGCAGGCAAGAAGCATCGGGCCTGCGGCTGGGTTGGGGACTTTGTGCTGGTCGAGCGGCGGGCGAAAAAAGCCAAAAAGGCGGCTGGCTGGCTCTGTCGGCGAGTTCGCAGCCGATGGCCGCAAAACTCGCGATGCGCAGATTCTACTTAATAACGATTCTCATTAACAGATTGATGCAAACACGCCACAGCCGTCCGTGCGGCAGGCGTGCAGCGATCAGATCTCGACCTTGGAGCCCAGCTCGACGATGCGGTTGGTCGGCAGGTGCAGGAAGTCGGCCGCTGCGGCGGCATTGCGGTGCATGCTGGCGAACAGCTTCTCGCGCCACAGGGCCATGCCGCCGCCGGTGGTCGGGATCACGATGTCGCGCGACAGGAAGTAGCTGGTCTCCATCTCTTCCAGATGCACGCCGCGCTGCTCCAGCAGCTGCAGCGCCTCGGGCACATCGGGCTCGTTCTTGAAACCGAAGTTCAGGCTGACGGCCCAGCAGTCCTTGCCCAGGCTCTCGACCTGGACGCGCTTGTCGAAGCTGACCCAGGGCACCTCGTGGTGCTTGACGCTGACAAACAGGTTCTGCTCGTGCAGCACCTTGTTGTGCTTGAGGTTGTGCAAGAGGGCGTTGGGCGTCACGCCCTGCTCGGCGGCCAGGAACACCGCGGTGCCGGACACCCGGGTCGGCGGGTTGATGAAGACGGCTTCCAGAAAACTCTTCAGGTCGATCGCGTCCTCGCGCAGCTTGTGGCTGAGCTGGCGCCGGCCCTGCTTCCAGGTCAGCATCAGGGTGAACATGCCGACGCCGATCAGCAGCGGGAACCAGCCGCCATGGGCCAGCTTCAGCAGATTGGAGGCCAGGAAGGTGATGTCGATCAGGAAGAACACACCGGTGGCGGCCACGCACAGCGCCAGCGGATAGCGCCAGCCATAGCGGATCACGAAGAAGGTCATCACCGTGGTGATGGTCATGTCTATCGTCACCGCCACGCCGTAGGCGCCGGCCAGCTTGCTGCTGGAGCCGAACAGCACCACCGCCAGCACGACGAAGACGAACAGCCCCCAGTTGACGAAGGGCACATAGATCTGGCCGGTGTCGCGCACCGAGGTGTGCAGGATGCGCATGCGCGGCAAGATGCCCAGCTGCACCGCCTGCTTGGTGACCGAGAAGGCGGCCGTGATCAGCGCCTGCGAGGCCACGCTGGCCGCCACGGCGGACAGCAGAAACAACGGGATCTCGGCCCACACCGGGGCCAGCAGGAAGAAGGGGTTCTTGATCGCCTCGGGCTGCTGCAGCAGCAGCGCGCCCTGGCCGAAGTAATTGATCACCAGCGCCGGCATCACGACGCCGTACCAGGCATAGCGGATCGGCTTCTTGCCGAAATGGCCGAGGTCGGCATAGAGCGCCTCGCCGCCGGTCACCACCAGCACCACCGCACCCAGCGCGACGAAGGCCACCCAGCGGTATTCCAGGCAGAAAGCCAGGGCCCAGGCCGGGTTCAGCGCCTGCAGCACATGGGGGTTGTCCAGCACCTTGGGCAGGCCCAGCAGCGCCAGGCTGACAAACCAGCACAGCATCACCGGCCCGAAGGCACGGCCGATGCCGCCGGTGCCGAAGCGCTGCACCGCGAACAGGCCGGCCAGCACCAAGAGGGCCACCGGCACGATGGCATCGTGGAACTGCGGCGCATAGACATCGATGCCCTCGACCGCGCTGAGCACCGTCATCGCCGGCGTGATCACCGCATCGCCATAGAAAATCGCAGTGCCGAACAGGCCCACCAGCATCAGGCGACGGCGCAGCCTGGGCTTGTCGTTGACCGCATTGGTGGCCAGGGCCAGCATCGCGATCAGGCCACCCTCGCCGTTGTTGTCAGCTCGCAGTATCAGCAGCACGTACTTCAGCGAGACCACGACCGTCATAGTCCAGAACAACAGCGAGAGCACGCCCAGGATGTTGTCGTGAGTCAGCGGCACATGGCCGCCGTGAAACACCTCTTTGAGCGCATACAGCGGGCTGGTGCCGATATCGCCATAGACGACGCCCAGGGCGCCGAGAGTCAGGCCCGCTTGGGCCAAGGGGCTGCGGGTCGCGGTGGATGAACTCACAAAGGGGCTGCGGCATGCCGCAGATTGCCAAAAGCGCTATTGTGCGCCCGCCATTGTGCGGTGCGTCAATCCGGATATCGGGGGGACACCGAGCTTGACGCCGCCGCCGTCCGGCGCTTACTCGTAGACCTCGGCGTCCGGATCGGTGACCTCCAGCTCATAGCTGGCTGCCAGCATCGCCAGCCGCGCGATCACGCCGTACATATAGAAGCGGTTCGGCGCGCTGGCGCCGGGCTTGACGCCGGGGCGCGGCAACTGCGAGGACTCGGCAAAGGCCAGCGGCACGAAGCGCGAGCCCGGCGCGTTCAGGTTCTCGTCGAAGCCACGCTCGGCATGGACGCGGTAGAAGCCGCCCACCACATAGCGGTCCATCATGTAGACCACCGGCTCGGCCACCGCCTCGTTGACGCGCTCATGGGTGGGCACGCCCTCCTGGATGATCAGCGTGCCGATTTCCTGACCGTCCTTGACGACGCTGCCGGGCAGGCGCTCCAGCGCCGCCAGGTCCTTGGCATCGCGCACCGTCAACAGCCCGGCGCCATAAGTGCTGGCATCGGGCTTGATGATCACGAAAGCCTTCTCCGGTATGCCGTATTCCTTGTACTTGCGACGCACCTTGCCGAGCAGCGCATCGGCCTGGGTCTGCAAGGCCTCGAGGCCCTGAGCCGGGCTGTCGGCCGAGGTGTCACAGCGGGTGAACATCGGATTGATCAGCCAGGGATCCATGCCCAGCAATTTGGCAAACTTCTTCGCCACCTCTTCATAGGCGCGCAGATGGTTGTGCTTGCGGCGCAGTGCCCAGCCGGCATGCAGCGGCGGCAGCAGATACTGCTCGTGCAGGCCTTCGAGCACGCCGGGCACACCGGCCGACAGATCGTTGTTCAGCAGGATGGTGCAGGGATCGAAGTCCTTCAGGCCGAGGCGGCCCCGGGTGCGCAGCAGCGGCTCCAGGGTCAGGCTGCTGCCGTCGGCCAGGTTCAGCTCGGTGGGCTGCTTGATGTCCTCGTCCAGGCTGCCCAGGCGCACATTCAGGCCGGCCTGGGTGAAGATGCGCACCAGGGTCGCGACATTGGCCAGATAGAAGGTGTTGCGGATATTGGCCTCGGGCACCAGCAGCAGGTTCTTGGCCTCGGGGCAGATCTTCTCGATCGCCGCCATCGCCGCCTGCACCGCCAGCGGCAGCATTTCGGGGGTCAGGTTGTTGAAGCCGCCGNCTCGGGGCAGATCTTCTCGATCGCCGCCATCGCCGCCTGCACCGCCAGCGGCAGCATTTCGGGGGTCAGGTTGTTGAAGCCGCCGGGGAAGAGATTGGTGTCGACCGGGGCCAGCTTGAAGCCGGCATTGCGCACATCGACCGAGCTGTAGAACGGCGGCGTGTGCTCCATCCATTCGAGCCGGAACCAGCGTTCGATGGCCGGCATCGACTCCAGGATGCGCTGCTCCAGCTCGTTGATGGGGCCGTTCAGTGCGGTGATCAGATGGGGGACCATGGGTCGTGCCTGTCGGTGACCCGCAAGGGGTCTGGGGAAGAGGGGGCGAAGCAATTCTAGGAGCAAGACATGGGGACGATTCGGCCAGGCTCAAGGGTAGAGTGCGGACCATGATGCGTCTTCTGCTGCTCAGCCTCCTGCTGGTCCCGGCCTTGGCCGCGCTGGCCGACCCGGCCTGCCCGCCGCCCCCGGTCGCCCAGACACAGCCGAGCCCCGAGCGCGACCGCGGCCTGCTGTGGCGCATCAGCAAGGACGGGCGCAGCGCCTGGCTGTTCGGCAGCATCCATCTGGGCCGGCCGGACTGGGCCCGGCCCGGCCCGCAGCTGCGCGCCGCGCTGCAGGACAGCGACACGCTGGCG
>NZ_JAQOWX010000016.1:0-69204 GCF_028462495.1 Paucibacter sp. XJ19-41 | reverse complement strand
GCAGCCCGCCCCGGGCCGCCAGCCCGGTGCGCAGCGCCAGCGCATGGGCGCGCTGGCCGGCCAGATCGGCCACCTCGGCGGGCGCCGCCCGGCTGGCCATGGGTTTGGCCAGCACCGAGGGCGCGGCCGCCTTGAAGCGCACGATCACGCGGGCCTGTGCCTCGTTGCTCGCGCTCGCCGGGGCTGTCGCGGCCGACAGGCCGATAGGCAGGCCGGCCAGGCCCAGGCTCAGGGCCAGCAAAGAGGGACGGAACACGGGGCTGCGTAGGCGCTTCATGGTTTGACCCATTCTGGGCTCGGGCACGCCCAGCGGGCGCGATCAGCGCAGTTTAGAGGGCCGACCTTTGCGTCCGTGTGTAAACAAACGCAAAACCACCCGGGTGTTCGGGCGACCAAGCAAAAAGGCCTTGCCCGTCGCCGGGCAAGGCCTTGATGTCAACAGGACGGGCTGCTTACTTGGAAATCACGCGCACCATCTCGAGCACCTTGTTCGAGTAGCCCCACTCGTTGTCATACCAGGCCACCAGCTTGACGAAGGTGGAGTCCAGCGCGATGCCGGCGTCGGCGTCGAAGATCGAGGTGCGGGCATCGCCGCGGAAGTCGGTGGCCACCACCTTGTCCTCGGTATAGCCCAGCACGCCCTTCAGTGCGCCTTCCGACTGGGCCTTGAACTCGGCGCAGATCTCCTTGTACGAGGCCTCGCTGTTCAGCTCCACGGTCAGGTCCACCACCGACACGTCCGAGGTCGGAACGCGGAAGCTCATGCCGGTCAACTTCTTGTTCAGCTCGGGGATCACGACGCCGACGGCCTTGGCCGCACCGGTGCTCGACGGAATGATGTTTTCCAGGATGCCGCGGCCGCCGCGCCAGTCCTTGTTGCTCGGGCCGTCGACGGTCTTCTGGGTCGCGGTGGCGGCGTGCACGGTGGTCATCAGGCCGCGCTTGATGCCCCACTTGTCGTTCAGCACCTTGGCCAGCGGGGCCAGGCAGTTGGTCGTGCAGGAGGCGTTCGAGATGATGGCCTGGCCGGCGTAGGTCTTGTCATTGACGCCGAACACGAACATCGGCGTGTCGTCCTTGCTCGGGGCCGAGAACACCACCTTCTTGGCGCCGGCGGCCAGATGCTTCTCGCCGCTGGCCTTGTCCAGGAACAGGCCGGTGGCCTCGACGACGATGTCGGCACCGACTTCGTTCCACTTCAGGTTGGCGGGATCACGCTCCTGCGTCAGGCGGATCTTCTTGCCGTTGACGACCAGGGTGTTGCCGTCGACCGCGACCTCGCCGTCGAACTTGCCGTGCACGCTGTCGTACTTCAGCATGTAGGCCAGATAGTCGGGCTCCAGCAGGTCGTTGATGCCGACGACTTCAATGTCCTTGAAGTTGGCGATGGCGGCGCGGAACACCATGCGGCCGATGCGGCCGAAGCCGTTGATACCGATCTTGATCGTCATAGAGGTCTCCTAAGTCAGAAAAGCAAAATCCATGAAAAAGGGGCGCCACGCACCCCTTCGAACTCAAACCATCACGTCTTCAAACGGGCCAGGCCCAGTGCCACCTTGACCGTGTCCACCACATTCTCGGGCGTGAAGCCGAAATGCTTGAACAGCACCGGTGCCGGGGCCGACTCGCCGTAGCTGTCGATGCCGACGACGGCGGCGACGCCGTACTTCCACCAGCCATCGCTGACCCCCATTTCCACCGCGACGCGCGGCAGGCCTTCGGGCAGCACGGCCTTCTTGTACTTGGCGTCCTGGCGGTCGAACACCGTGGTCGAGGGCATAGAGACCACGCGCACCGCGATGCCCTCGGCGGCCAGCGAGGCCTGGGCATGCAGGGCCAGCTGCACCTCGGAGCCGGTGGCGATGATCACGCCCTGGGCCTTCTTCTTCAGGCCCACCTCGGCCGGCTCGCTCAGGACATAGCCGCCCTTGCTGATCTCGTCCAGATTGGCCTTGGGCGCATAGGGCAGGTTCTGCCGGCTCAGCGCCAGCACGCTGGGGCGGGTGGCATTGCCGATGGCCATGGTCCAGGCCACGGCGGTCTCGGTGGTGTCGGCCGGGCGCCAGACGTCCAGGCCCGGGATCAGGCGCAGGCTGGCCACATGCTCGATGCTCTGGTGGGTCGGGCCGTCCTCGCCCAGGCCGATCGAGTCGTGCGTGAAGACATGGATGACGCGCTGCTTCATCAGCGCGGCCATGCGGATCGCATTGCGGCTGTAGTCGCTGAAGGTCAGGAAGGTGCCGCCGTAGGGGATGTAGCCGCCGTGCAGCGCAATGCCGTTCATGATGGCGGCCATGCCGAACTCGCGCACGCCGTAGTTGATGTGGCGGCCGCCGTTGCTTGAGCCATCGGCTTCCAGGCGGAAGGCCGGCGTGCTCTTGGTATTGGTCAGGTTGGAGCCGGTCAGATCGGCCGAGCCGCCCAGCAGCTCGGGCACGGCGGCGGTGAAGGCCTCCAGCGCCAGCTGGCTGGCCTTGCGGCTGGCAACGGTCTCGCCCTTGGTGTGGGCGGCCACCACCGCGTCCACCGCGGTCTGCGCGAAGTTGGCCGGCAGCACGCCGGCCATGCGGCGCTGGAACTCGGCGGCCAGTTCGGGGTGGGCCGTGGCATAGGCGTCGAAACGCTCGTCCCAGGCCTGCTCCAGCGCGGCGCCCTTGGCCTTGGCGTCCCAGTCGGCATAGACCTCGGCCGGCACGACGAAGGGCTCATGCGTCCAGCCCAGCGCCTCGCGGGTCAGCTTGATCTCGTCGCCGCCCAGCGGCTCGCCATGGGCCTTGGCGGTGTTGGCACGGTTGGGCGAGCCCTTGCCGATATGGGTCTTCGCGATGATCAGCGAGGGCATGTCGGTGCTCATCTTGGCCAGCGCGATTGCGGCGTCGACCGCATCGACATCATGGCCGTCGACCGGGCCGATGACGTTCCAGCCATAGGCCTCGAAACGCTGGGCGGTGTTGTCGATGAACCAGGGGGCGACCTGGCCGTCGATCGAGATGCCGTTGTCGTCGTAGATCGCGATCAGCTTGTTCAGCTTCCAGGCGCCGGCCAGCGCGCAGGCCTCGTGGCTGATGCCTTCCATCAGGCAGCCGTCGCCCAGGAAGGCATAGGTGTGGTGGTCCACCACCGCATGGCCGTCACGGTTGAACTCCTTGGCCAGCATCTTCTCTGCCAGCGCCAGGCCCACGGCATTGGTGATGCCCGGGCCCAGCGGGCCGGTGGTGGTCTCGACGCCGGGGGTGATGCCCACCTCGGGATGGCCCGGGGTCTTGCTGTGCAGCTGGCGGAAGGCCTTCAGCTCGGCCATCGGCAGCTCATAACCGGTCAGGTGCAGCAGCGCATAGATCAGCATCGAGCCGTGGCCGTTGCTCAGCACGAAGCGGTCGCGGTCGGCCCATTGCGGGTTGGCCGGGTTGTGGCGCAGATGGCGACCCCACAGCGCGACGGCGATATCGGCCATGCCCATCGGTGCGCCGGGATGGCCCGAATTGGCTTGCTGCACGGCGTCCATGGCCAGTGCGCGAATGGCGTTGGCCATCAAAGTGGGGTTGCTTGCAGCGGTTTGAGCCATGGTGGGTGCGGGCGGAGTTGCGGGTAAACGCGGGATTTTACTTGGCCGCCGGCCCCACCCCAGCTTGACCCAGAGCAAGACCTCGCGGCGCCCGAGCTGGCACGCTGCGCCATGCACTGCCGGAGACACCGATGACCGCACTGACGCTTCGCATCATCCGCGACGAACACCATGCGCTGGCCGCGATGCTGCGCACGATACCGCTGCTGCTGGCCCAACACCGCCAGCAGGGCAGCCGGCCCGATTTCGATGCGCTGCGCGCGATGCTGTTCTATGTCGATGAGTTCCCCGAGCGCCTGCACCACCCGAAGGAAACCGAGCTGCTGTTTCCGAAGCTGCGGGCGCGGGCGCCGCAGTCACGCGAGCTGCTGGACCGGCTCGACGCCGACCATGGCCGCGGCGAGCGCGCGGTGCGCGAGCTGCAGCACCGGCTGCTGGCCTTCGAGCTGCTCGGCGAGCCGCGCCGCGCCGCCTTCGAGCAGGCCGCCCGGCGCTATGTCGACGCCTATCTGCAGCATATGGCGCTGGAGGAGCGCGAGGTGCTGCCGCTGGCCGAGCAGGTGCTCGGCCCCGAGGACTGGGCCGAGCTCGACGAGGCCTTCGCCGGCAACCGCGACCCGCTGACCGGCCATGTGCCGGACGCCGAATACCAGGCCTTGTTCGCCCGCATCCTGAACCTGGTGCCCGCGCCGCTGGGCCTGGGACCGCCAGACTGACCCCCGACGGCGCACCCTACACTTCCGCCCCATGCGAGCCATCATCCTCGCGGCCGGGCGCGGCGAGCGCATGCGGCCGCTGACCGACACCACCCCGAAGCCGCTGCTNCCCCGACGGCGCACCCTACACTTCCGCCCCATGCGAGCCATCATCCTCGCGGCCGGGCGCGGCGAGCGCATGCGGCCGCTGACCGACACCACCCCGAAGCCGCTGCTGAGCGTGCGCGGCAAGCCGCTGATCGTCTGGCATATCGAGGCCCTGGCCGCCGCCGGCGTGCGCGATATCGTGATCAACACGGCCTGGCTGGCCGAGCAGTTCCCGGCCATGCTGGGCGACGGCAGCGCCTGGGGCCTGCGCCTGCATTACTCGGTCGAGGCGCAGGCGCTGGAGACCGCCGGCGGCATTGCCCAGGCCCTGCCGCTGCTGACGGCCGATGGCGACGAGGCCTTCTGGGTGGTCTCGGCCGATGTGTTCCTGCCGGAGTTCCGCTTCGATGCCGATCAGGCCCGTCGCTTCGCCGCCGGCCCGTTGCTGGCCCATCTGTGGATGGTGGCCAACAGCGCGCACCACCCCGATGGCGATTTCGCGATCAGCGCCGAGGGCCTGGCCGCCAACGCGGGCGGGCCGCGCCACACCTGGTCCTGCATCGGCCTGTACCGCGCCGAGATGTTCGCCGGCATAGCCCCGGGCACGCGCGCGCGGCTGCGGCCCTGTCTGGACGCCGGCATCGCCGCCGGCCGCATCGGCGCCGAGTTCTACGCCGGGCCCTGGACCGATGTCGGTACGGTGGCGCGGCTGCAGGCGCTGAACAGCGACTGAGCCGCGCCGGCCTTATTTGGCCAGCGGCTTGGCGATCGTGTCGATGCGGGCCAGCAGCTCGGGCGTCAGCTTGGGCGTGACCGCCAGCGCGCCGAGGTTGTCCTGCAGCTGGCTGAGCTTGCTGGCGCCCAGGATCACGGTGGAGACGCGCGGGTTCTTGTTGACCCAGGCCAGCGCCAGCTGGGCCATCGTGCAGCCCAGCTCGGCGGCAATGCCTTCCAGCGCGGCCACGGCCTGGTTCTTCGCCGGGTCCTGCAACTGCTCGCGCATCCAGGCCATGCTCTCCAGCGAGCCGCGGCTGCCCTCCGGGATGCCGTGCTTGTACTTGCCGGTCAGCAGGCCCGAGGCCAGCGGGCTCCAGGTTGTCAGGCCCAGGCCGATGTCCTCGTACAGGCGGGCGTACTCGGTCTCGACACGCTGGCGATGGAACAGATGGTATTGCGGCTGTTCCATCACCGGCTTGTGCAGATGGTGGCGCTCGGCGATCTCGTAGGCGGCGCGGATCTCGTCGGCGCTCCATTCGCTGGTGCCCCAGTACAGCGCCTTGCCCTGCTTGATGATGTCGCTCATCGCCCAGACTGTTTCCTCGATCGGCGTCAGCGGGTCGGGGCGATGGCAATAGATCAGGTCGACGAAGTCCAGCTGCAGCCGCTGCAGCGAGCCGTCGATGGCCTGCATCAGGTATTTGCGGTTCAGCGTGTCCTGACGGTTCGGCAGGCGCGGCTCGCCGGCGGGCGCGCGCTCCATGCCCCAGAAGAACTTGGTGGAGACCAGATAGTTCAGCCGCGGCCATTTCAGCGCCTTCAGCGCCGCGCCCATCTCGACCTCGCTCTCGCCCATGGCAAAGACCTCGGCAGTGTCGAAGAAGTTGATGCCGGCATCGAAGGCGGCCGCCAGCATCTCGGTGGCGGCCCTGGTGTCGACCTGGTTGTGATAAGTGACCCAGGAGCCCAGGGACAACTCGGAGACTTGCAGGCCGCTGCGGCCCAGACGACGGTATTGCATGGTGTGCTGATGACAGAGAGTGAGCGGACGGGCGCGAGCGTAGCGCACAGCGCGTCATCGTGCTGACGCGGTCGCGACTTGGCCCTGTCATCGCGACTGCGAAGAATGCGCTTTTTGCCTGAGCCCGACGCCATGACCGACAAGCTGTACAACCTGCTCCAGACCCGCAACGCACGCAGCCCGAACCGTCGCGATTTCGTCCGCGGCGGCATGGCGCTGGCGGCCGGCGCCCTGGTGGGCCTGCCGGGCTGCGGCGGCGGAGACGACGATGTGCCGGTGCGCTTCAGCCATGGCGTGGCCAGCGGCGACCCGCTGGCCGACCGCCTGATCCTGTGGACCCGGGCCCGCGCCGAAGACGCCAATGACCCGCGCGACATCGTGCTGCGCTGGGAGATCGCCCGTGACGCCGGCTTCGCCAGCCTGGCGGCCAGCGGCGACGCGCTGGCCAGCGCCGCCAACGACTTCTGCGTCAAGGTCGACGCCAGCGGCCTGCAGCCCGGCCAGCGCTACTGGTTCCGCTTCCTGGCCGGTGCGCAGAGCTCGCCGGTGGGCCGCGCCAAGACCCTTCCCGGCGGCTCGGTGGCCCAGGCCAGGCTGGCGGTGTTCTCCTGCGCCAACTACCCGACCGGCTATTTCCACGCCTATGCCGACGCCGCCAAACGCGAGGACCTCGACGCGGTGATCCATCTGGGCGACTACCTCTACGAATACGGCCCCGGCGGCTATGCCAGCGGCAATGCCGCCGCGCTGGGCCGCGTCGTCGAGCCGGCCAAGGAGATCGTCGCCCTGGCCGACTACCGTGCCCGCTATGCCCAGTACCGCAGCGACCCCGATCTGCAGGCCCTGCATGCGGCGCACCCGATGATTGCCGTCTGGGACGACCACGAAATCACCAACGACGCCTGGATGGGCGGCGCCGAGAACCACCCGGCCGCCAGCGAGGGCGACTACGCGGCCCGCAAGGCCGCCGCGCTGCAGGCCTGGCATGAGTGGATGCCGGTGCGCGCGCAAAGCAGCCGGGAGCGCATCTACCGCAGCTTCGAGTTCGGCAATCTGCTGGCCTTGCACATGCTGGACACCCGCATCGCCGGCCGCGATGAGCAGCTCGACTATGCCGACTACCTCGGTGCCGGCGGCAGTTTCAACGCGGCCGGCTTCGGCGCGGCGCTGGCCAACCCGCAGCGCCAGTTGCTCGGTGCGGCGCAAAGCGGCTGGCTGCAGCAGCAGCTGAGCGCGTCCACCGCGACCTGGCAGATGCTGGGCCAGCAGGTGCTGATGGGCCGCATGAACATCCCCGCGCCCATCCTGTTCGAGGCCAACAATCCGGGCACCGGCATCTCGGTCTCGGCCTATGCCGCCATCGTCGCGAAGGCCCAGACCAATCCCGGTGCGCTGACACCGCAGGAGCGCGCCGTGCTGGCCCAGCCCAGCATCCCCTACAACCTCGACGCCTGGGACGGCTACAGTGCCGCCCGCGAGACCCTGCTGGCCACCGCACGCCAGCTCAACAAGAACCTGGTCGTGCTGGCCGGCGACACCCACAACGCCTGGGCCAGCGCTCTGGACGATCTGGCCGGCAACCCGGTCGGCGTCGAGTTCGCCACGCCCTCGGTCAGCTCCCCGGGCTTCGAGGAATACCTGCCCAAGGAGAACCCGCAGCAGCTGGCCGGCGCGCTGACCCAGCTGATCGGCCCGCTGCAGTACGCCGACACCTCAAGGCGTGGCTATATGGTGGTGACCGCGACGCCACAGGCCTGCCGCTGCGACTGGATCTTTGTCAGCGACATCCTCAGCCGCGGCTACACCGCCAGCGTCGGCAAGAGCCTGCAGGTGCTGCCGGGCCAGGGCCAGCGCCGGCTGCAGGCCGTCTGAGCCAGGCACTCGATACGGGCCGGCCGCTATAGACTGCGGCCATGTCCGAGATCGCCGATTCTTCGTTCACCCCGACGCTGCGCCTGGCCGTGGTCGGCGCCGGCCCGGCCGGCCTGGGCCTGGCCCTGCTGGCGGCACGCCACCTGCCCCAGGCCCAGATCAGCCTGTTCGATGCCCGGCCGCTGGAGCGCGATGTCTCCGGCGACCCGCGCACGCTGGCACTGAGCCTGGGCAGCGTGCAGCTGCTGCAGCGTCTGGGCGCCTGGAACGACGCCGCCGCGCAAGCCATCCTGCAGGTCCATGTCAGCCAGGCCCCGCCCACGCTGAACCATCCGATCTTCGGCGGGGCCGGCGAGCCGCTGGTGCGCATCAGCGCGGCCGAGCAGGGGGTGGGCATGCTGGGCGCGGTGCTCAGCTACGGCCAGCTGGTCGCGCCGCTGCAGGCAGCCTGGCAGGCGGCAGCGGCGGCCGAGCCGCAGCGCCTGCTGAGCCGCTTCGGCGCGCCGGTCGCGGGGCTGAAGGCCCTGGACCTGTCGGCGGGCGGCGGCGTCGAGGTCGATGCCGGCATTGCCGAAACCTTCGATCTGGCCGTGGTCGCCGAGGGCGGCGTGTTTGCGGATCAGGCACGCAAGAGTCTGGCGCATGACTACAAGCAGAACGCCTGGGTCGGCACCGTGACCCTGGCCGAGCGCAGCCCGCCCGGCGTGGCCTACGAGCGCTTCACCCGCAACGGCCCGCTGGCCCTCTTGCCGCTGCCACCGCTGGAGGGCCGCAAGCGCGCGGCCCTGGTCTGGTGCATGCCGCAGGCCGAGGACGAGATCGACAAGCTCAGCGATGCCCAGCGCCTGGCCGTCATCAACAGCCTGCTGGCCGCCGAGGCCGGCCCGCTGCAGGCGATCAGCCCTCTCAAGTGTTTTGCGCTGGGCCTGAACGCCGAACGCAGCCTGGTCGAGGGCCGTACCGTGCGCATCGGCAATGCCGCCCAGACCCTGCATCCGGTGGCCGGCCAAGGGCTGAACCTGGGGCTGCGCGATGCCTATGCGCTGGTCCAGGCGCTGCGCGGTAGTCGCGACATCGACGCCGCGCTGCGCAGCGTCGAATGGCAGCGCGCCCCCGACCGCTGGAGCACCATCGCCAGCACCGACTTCCTGGCCCGCAGCTTCGCCTGGCGCTGGCCCGGTCTGCCGGTCGTGCGCGGCCTCGGCCTGGCCGCGCTGCAGGCGCTGCCGCCGCTCAAGCGCGCGCTGGCGCGGCAGATGATGTTCGGCAGCCGCTGAACCGCCCCCATGACTGAACGCCTTGCCTCCTGCAGCTGCGGTCAGCTCACGGCCCAGGTCGTCGGCGAGCCGGTTCGCGTCTCGATCTGCCACTGCCTGGCCTGCCAGCGCCGCACCGGCAGCGTGTTCGGAGCACAGGCCCGGTTCCGCCGTGAGAACGTCTCGCTGTCGGGCAAGTCGACCCGCTATGTGCGCACCGGCGATGAAGGCTCCCGCGTCACCTTCCACTTCTGCCCCCATTGCGGCGCCACGGTCTACTACGAGCCCGAGGGCCTGGAGGAGTTCCTGGCCATCCCGGTCGGCGCCTTCGCCGAACCCAGCTTCCCGGCGCCCAGCGTCTCGGTCTATGAGGAGCGCATGCATGGCTGGGTCGTACCGCCGGAGGATGCGGAGCATATCGGCTGAGGGGATAGTCGCCACCGTGCGGCGATCAGGAGGACAGTCATATGGACGACAAGACGGAGTTGCATTGGCGTTACTTGAAGGACAACCTGGATCACTCGCGTCATCACGAGACATTGCGAGCCACAACCACGAATGCGCTGCTCGTCCTGGCCGGCGCAGGATTCACGGTCGCTGGCTATGACAAGTGCATTCAGCAGACAGACCTGCCGGTGCTCGCTTTCATAGGGATTCTTGGCATATTCGGTGCGGTCTTTGTCGCCAAGCAGACCGAACGTGCGGACGCTCACTATGAGCGAGCTCGAGAACTCCGGGATGCGATAGACGCTGGCACCCATGCGCCCGGATTCGAGGTCCTGAGAAAGTCGGCAGACAAGCGCCACAAGCAGCGCTACAGCGGCTTCGGCGCATGGCTTCGTTGGCAAGGCTTGCGAAACTTCTGGATATTGATGCACCTGCTTGTCGCGGCACTTGCCGGCCTGCTCGCCTACTCCGCAGCGATGACGACGGCGTGTCCGACGCAGTGAGGTCCAGCACCTCAGTCAAGCCCGATGGACTGCCGACGATGCACGAACTGACCACCGAACGCCTGCTGCTCAGACAGTGGCGCGATGCAGACCGAGACCCGTGGGCAGCGCTGTGCGCGGACCCCGAGGTCATGCAGTTCCTGAGTTCGGACCGCGATCGCGCCACATCGGATCTGGCTATTGATCGGTGGAGTGCGCGGATCGCCGATCAAGGCTGGTCCTTCTGGGCGGTCGAACTCAAGCACACTGGCGAATTCATCGGCATGGCAGGTCTGCAGGTTCCGGCAGAGCCGCATCCCTACCTGCCCTGCACCGAGATCGGCTGGCGCCTGGCCCGCGCGCACTGGGGTCAGGGCTATGCGTCAGAAGCCGCAAGGCGGGTGCTGAGCTTCGCATTCAGCGAGCTGAAGCTGCAGGAGGTCCTCGCCTCGACCGCAGTCGGCAACAGGCGGTCCAGCGCTGTGATGCGTCGAGTCGGGATGTCCGGCCCCGAGGCCAGCTTCATACACCCCGGCGTGCCCGAGGGTAGCCATTTGAGACAGCATGTGCTCTATCGAATCTCCAGCGCGACGAGCCTGAAGGCCTGAAAGAGTTCCTGGCCATCCCGGTCGGCGCCTTCGCCGACCCGAGCTTCCCCGCGCCCAGCGTCTCGGTCTACGAGGAGCGCATGCATGGCTGGGTCTTGCCCCCAGGGGATGCGGAGCCTATCGACTGAGGGGGAGCGGCTGAGCTGATCGGCACTCCCGGCGCGTCACGGGCATGCCATAGGGGCGCCGTATGGTCGCAGAGCACCAACCGGGGGCGGCGAGCGCTGCCCCATCTGCCCACCGACCAGGAGCCCAACTGATGAAAAAGTCCTCCCTCACTCGTGCGCTGACACTGGGCGTGACGGCGGGTCTGCTGGCAGCCGGGAGCGGCATGGCGATGGGCGCCTGCGGTCCGGACACGACTTTCGCGCCCAATGACGATTACGCATTGACGTTCAAGATCTGCGACAACAGCTTCGTCGGTACCGTGACGGCCAAGGCCACCGGCTGGGTTGCCGTGGGCTTCTCGCGCAGCACCTATATGCCGGGCTCGGACGTGTTCATGGCGGGTGTTCTGCCGGACGGGACTGCCTACGGCAACGACTCGTTCGCGGACATGCGGAGCCCGCCGGTCGTCGACGCGAGTCAGGACGTGACCCTGCTCGGCGCCGCCGAGGCCAACGGCGTGACGAGCTACTCGTTCTCGCGACCGCTGAAGACCGGTGACGCCGCCGACTTCGACTTGACCGACGGCCCCTACTACCTGCTGTGGGCCTTCAACCAGGGCAGCGACAGCCTGACCTCGCGCCACACCAGCGCAGCGGCGTCCGATCTTCCCTATCTGTTTGCCCCGGTGCCGGAGGCGTCGACCCTGCTGATGCTGCTGGCCGGTCTCGGCCTGCTGGCGGGCCGGCTGCGCCGCGATGGCGGCATGAGTGCGGGCTAGCGTCCTGCCGCTGAATACGCTTCATGACATCCGGGCAACGAGAAGAACGCCACACCGAACGCCTGCGACCCCGACAGTGGCGCGAGTCAGACCGGGACCTATGGGAAGCGCGGTGCGCAGACCTCAATGTCATGCAGTGCTTTGACTCCCGCCGGCGGATGCAGAGCAGCTGAGGCGGGGCCGGCACGAGACCTCGATTCCGTAGTGGGTGACTTGAGCAACGCCCCCGGGGGCGCCATGCCCAAACCAGCAAGCATAGCGCCGCATGGACGCCTCATCAAGCGCAGCAATTGAAGACTTCGAGATCCCGGATCCGGCCCTGCTTCGGCGGCTGCTGCGAGCGAAGGATCGTATGGACGCCGCCTCGCATGAGGCCTGGCCGGTGAAGCGGCTCGCCGAGGTCAGCGGCGTCTCCGAGACCCATTTCGCACACACCTTCCGGCAGGCCTTTGGCATCCCACCGCATCGCTACCTGTTGACACGGCGCATCGAGCAGGCGGCCACCCTGCTGCGCGACACCGAACTGCCCATCACGGAGATTGCTTTCGCCACGGGCTGGGAGAGCCTGGGTACCTTCGGGCGCACATTCCGGGACGTCACCGGCAAGAGCCCCAGTGCGCTTCGCATCGAGGCCAGGGCCGAGGCCACCCAGCTCGACCGCGTGCCCGCCTGCGTCCTGAAAGCCGCGCAGCGGCCGGACCTCACCATCGCAGTTTCGGAGAAGCGTCGCCGTGCAACAGAAGGTACAAATCGGCCACCAACAAAGGAGCGCTGATGAGCCAAGGTATCAATGTGGTGGGTGTGTACGTCGATGATCAGGACCAGGCCCTCGATTTCTACGTCAACAAGCTCGGTTTCCGCGTCCATACGGATGTGCGCAATGGGGCCTATCGCTGGCTGACGGTCCAGCATCCGGAGCAGCCCTTGTTTCAGCTCGGCCTGTTCACACCCGGGCCACCGATGCACGACGAGGCGACGGCGCAGGCGCTGCGCGCACTGGTCGCCAAGGGCGCGATGCCGGCCTTGGTGCTGGCCGTGGCCGACTGCCGGGCCACCTATAAGCAACTGCAGGCCCGGGGCGTGGAGTTCACCCAAGAGCCGGTCGATCGCTATGGGAGCGTGGATGCCGGTTTCCGCGACCCTGCGGGCAACGGCTGGAAGATGATCCAGGTAGCGGGGAGCTCGACATGAACTGCAGCAGTTGGTTGAGGCGGGCTCACCGCTGGGTGTCGATCGCCTTCACGCTGACCGTCATCGCCAACTTCGTCGCCCGGGCGCAAGGGCCGGCAGAGCCGCCGCCCTGGCTGACCTATGCGCCGCTGCTGCCACTGGGCCTCTTGCTGTTGACGGGGCTGTACCTGTTCGCCCTGCCCTATCTCGGCCGTCGCCACGAACGGCATGGCGCCAAAGAGCCAGGGATGCCGGCCATTTGAAGAGAACCGGAGCGCCAGGCGGGGTCAGGTCTTGAACCCTGCTGCATTCAAGACCTGGCATCGAAACCCTTCGTGGTCCAGAATCCCTTCGACCTCGCAAGCCCACATCAATCAGCAGCCCCATGTTCGATCACGTTGTATTCGGCGTCAGCGACTATGCCGCGAGCAAGGCCTTCTTCCTCAAGGCACTCGAGCCGCTCGGCGTCGTGCTCGTCTCGGAAGGGCCGCTGGGCATCGAGCTCTGCCGCCCCGACAGCCAATCTTCGCTGTGCATCCGCCGGGTCGAAGCGAAGGCCACGCACCTTCACCTGGCCTTCACGGCCGAGAGCCGCGGGCAGGTCGACGCCTTTTACCGCGCCGCTCTTGAGGCAGGAGGCGAGGACAACGGTGCGCCGGGCCTGCGCCCGCAGTACCACGCGAACTACTACGCCGCCTTCGTCATTGGTCCGGACGGGCACAACATCGAAGCGGTCTGCCATCAAGCCGAGGGCTAGCTGACGCAACGAAGAAAGCCCTACTTCAAGGGCTTCTCCTCGCTAGGCACCGGCGCCGCCTCGTCCGGCAGCTTGGGCTCATCGCTGGCATGGTGGTCCATCGGCGTCTTCTTGCCGGGCTGCGGCGTCTGCTCCGAGCCCGGGGCGATTTCTTCGCCCTGATGTTTCTTGGCCTGCTGAACCTTTTTGTCGTGGGCGATATTGCGCGGGTCGGTCATGGGATGGGCTCCGAAAATGGTTTGAAGCCCATCCTCGCCCAAGCGCAGCCCTGCCCGGGTAGGACAAGACGCCTTTCCAGCCAGGACAATATCGCCAACGCCGCCCTTGGGTCGCGGGATCGGCTCAGGATACGGCCGGCTCAGCCCCGCTGCCGCCGCGCCATCAGCCCGACGCCCGCCAGCCCGGCCAGCATCAGCGCCAGGCTGGCCGGCTCGGGCACGCTGAGCGCCAGGCTGTGGCCGGCCTGCACGTCCAGCGTCGGCGCCATCAGATAGATCAGGCCGTGGTTGAGGTTGCCGGCCGCGTCGTCGCTGAACAGGCCGATGCTGGCGCTGCCGGCGCCCAGCACCTTGAAGGACAGCGTGGCCAGGCGTAGCGAGGCCTGGCCGGCGTCGGCCACGCCCGGGAAGGCCGAGCCCGACAGGACCACGCCGGTCAGCGCCGAGTCGTCCGCCCAGCCCTCGGCCAGGCTCACGCCGGTCAGCGCCAGCAGGCTGGTGTCGAAGCTCAGGCCCATGCCGAAGGCCAGCAGCTCGTCACCGGCACGTTCGCCGTCGAAGGGCTGCAGCAGCGCGACATCGAGGCTGAAGCTCTGGCCGACCGTGGCGGTGGTGGTGCCGGACAGCGAGATGCTGGCGGCCTGAGCCACCGACAGGGAGAGGCCGGCAAGCAGCGCGGCGAGGGCAGATTTGATCTTCATGGCTTGGTTCCTTGAGCAGACGCTCACTGGCGGGTGAAGAGGGCGTACCAGAGCTTGTAGTCGGCCTGGGTGATGCATTTGTCGGCGTCGAAATTGGCGAGCGGCTGGTAGCGGGCATCGCCCTCGCAGCTGCCCATCGCGGCACGCTGCAGATCGCGGTCGCTCGCATTGATCGCGCCGTCGCCATTGATGTCGCCCAGCTTGCGCACCGCGAAGGGCACGCGGGGCGCGGCCTCCTGGTAGCCGTCGTTGAGCAGGAAGGCGAGGTAGTACTCGCCGGCGGCCAGGCCGGCGAAGGTGGTGCTGCCGGCGGCGCCCGAGGCATAGCGCCATTGCACGGCCGGGCTGCCGCTGCCCGGCGTCTGGGTGGCGCGGTAGACGGCGACCCAGTCCTTGGCCTGGCCCGGCATGCCGGACCAGCTGACGTTCAGCGCCTCGCCGCTGCGGATCAGATTGCGGGCCACACCCAGCACGCGCGGCTCGGGTTCGCTGCCGGCGCCGACGGTGAAGGCCACCCGGTTGGAGACCTCGGTGTAGGAGTCGTTGATATAGAGCGCCAGGAAGTACTCGCCGTCGGGCAGCGGCTCGGTGGGCGACAGGCTGCCGCTGGCGCGGCCATCGACGTAGTAATAGCTCACCAGCAGATCGATGCCCGGCGTGGCACCCTTGCGGAACACGCCGATATAGTCCTTGGCCGTGCCCGGGCCGTCGGCGAAGCGGATGTCCAGGCGCTCGCCGCTGCTCAGCGCGGTCTTGACCAGGCTGACGCTGGCGATCTCCGTGCCCACGGCAAAGGGCAGGCGCTCCGAGATCTCGAAATAGGCGTCGTTGATCATGAAGGCCGCGTAGTAATAGCCCTTGTTCAAGGCGCCCAGGGTGACGGTGCCGGCGCTGCTGGGCGTGTAGGCCCAGCTGGTGGAGCCGACGCCGCCGGGCTCCTGGCCGACGCGGTAGACGCCGATCCAGTCCTTGGCGCCGCCGGGCGCGCCGCTCCAGGTGAAGCTGGGGCGCTCGCCGGCATTGAACTGGGTCTTGTTGATCGCCAGCTCGGCCGTGTTGCCGACATAGAAGGCGGCACGCGGGGCGATCTCGGCATAGCTGTCGTCGGTGAAGAAGGCGGCGTAGTACTCCACGCCGGCGGCCAGGCCGCTGAAGCTCAGCTTGCCATTGGCGCCCGCCACATAGCCCCATTTCACTGCGGGCGTGGCCGCGCCGGGCGTCTGGCCCTTGCGGTAGATGCCGACCCAGTCCTTGGGCTTGCCACGCCCGTTCAGATGCTCGACCACCACGGGCTCGCCGGCCGGCCAGACCTTCTTTGCCAGACGCAGGGCCGGGTCGCCGTCCGAGCTGCCCTGCACGGTGAAGCTGTGGGTCTGCGTCCAGGGCGACCACTCGGCGTTGGCGTCGCGGTGGCGGGCGCGGATGTAGTAGCGGCCGTTGTTCAGGCCATTGGGGCCGACGGCATAGCGCTCGATGTCGAGGCCGGCATGGATGTCCACCGGCTCGTAGTTCGGCGCACCGCTGTCGCCGTAGAGATTCTCGACATCGCGTATCAGGTCCAGCACCTTGCTGGAGAAGGCGGCGTCGCGTGCGATCTGGAACTGCGTGCTGTTGAGCGCCATGCCCGAGGGCGACTGGTAGCCTGCCAGAGCGAAGGCATGCGGCAGGCTCAGCACGGCGCCGTCGACCACGCCGTCCAGCACCGGCTGCAGCGGCGGCGCGGCGTCCAGATGACGCTCGAACTCGTCCACCAGGCGGTTGTCATAAGCAAAGCCCAGCTTGGGGTGGCCCACGGCATAGGAGGAGACCTTCATCGTGCGCGCGCCGAGATCGAAGTCGATCAGCTGCCAGGTCCAGTTCGCGATGGTCTTCTGCACATCATCCATATCGCGCTCGCTCGACTGGCCCCAGAACTGGTCCCAGGCGGTGCCGCCGCTGATGAGGTGATAGATGGGCCAGTCACGGGTCTGGCCGCGGGCATAGAGATGGTGATGGGCGCCGATGTTCAGCACATGCTTGCGCGTGCCGGCCAGGATGGGCATGGCCGTATCGCGGAACCAGCTGGAGATATCGCCGACATACTGCTCGGCCTGGTAGGGGCGGTGCACGACGCTGATCACCCAGTCCACATCGGGGTCGGCATTGGCCGCCGCCACCACCTTGCGCAGCCACTCGGTTTGGGCCGCAAAGCTGTGTTCGGAGTTGGTATAGACCAGCAGCACGCGGCCGACCTGGTGGGCGTAGTAGCTCTCGTCGGCTGCGGCCGGGATGCCCTGATAGCTGATCTTGTCGTACTCGGTGTGCGCGCGCCAGTTGGCCAGGCCCGGGTCGTAATAGGTCTCGTGATTACCCAGCGCCATCATGATGGCCAGATTGCCCGACACCACCGACGAGGGCTTCATGTGCACGAACTCATAGTGGTCCAGCGTGCCCACATCGACCTGGTCGCCGTTGTTCAGCATCAGCTGCACCGACTCCTCCCGCGGCAGGCCGGTCAGCGACTCGATCTTGGCCTTGGCCGCCTTCAGCAGCGGCGTGTGGCGGTCGTCATTGCGCAGCTGGTGGTCGCCGGTCAGCAGGAGGCGGAAATGGCCGCTCTTGCGCGCAGCCGTGGGCTGGGTGCGGAAGCGATAGACCGGCGACACCTCGCTGCCGCTGCGCACGCGGTAGCTGTAGACCGTCTCGGGCTGCAGGCCGGTCAGCTGCACGCCGTGCAGCCGGTAATTGGCCGCCAGCACCTGGGACGAGCCGGTGGCCCGGCGCAGCAGCGGCCCGCCATCCGGACCGTACTCGACCACCGACTCGCTGCCCTGCTCCGTTTTCCAGCTCACCCAGATCGAACTGGCGGTGGGCGTCTGCAGATAGGGCATGAGGTCGGCGGCCAGCGCCGCCGCCCCGCACATCAAGCCGCCCAGCAGGACGGCGGCGCGGCGGACCAGGCGCCGGGCAGACAAGGCCATGGAGATCATGTGGGGCTCGCGGGCAGTGAGACAAGCGCCGGATTCGAGCAGCGTGGTGTGACAGCGACGCCGGGGGGATTGGTCCGAACGGGCCTGTGAACACAGCGCCTGCAGGCTAGCAGGCCCGGGCAAGAGCTGACCCCACAAAGACGAAGGCCGCATATAGCGGCCTTCCATTTGGTGCATCTTTCAGCTTGTTAGCGTCCAGAGCGCATATCCCAGTGATCTTGCACTTTCACTCTAACACGATTAAAACGCCTGACACACAAAGGGAGGGCGGCATGGCTCGCATGCGGTATCGGCTTGCATTGGATCTGGGTTCGACATCGCTGGGCTGGGCCATGGTGCGGCTTGACGCCGACAGTCGGCCATGCGCCGTCATCAAGGCGGGTCTGCGCATCTTCTCCGATGGCCGCAACCCCAAAGACGGCTCGTCGCTGGCCGTCACTCGGCGAGAGGCCCGCGCCATGCGACGGCGGCGCGACCGGCTGCTCAAGCGCAAGGCGCGCATGATGCGTACGCTGATCGCCCACGGCTTCTTCCCGGCCGAGGAGTACGAGCGGCGCGCGCTCGAAACACTGAATCCCTACGCGCTACGGGCCAAGGGCCTTGACAGCGCGCTGACGCCCGAGGAGTTCGCTCGCGCGCTGTTCCACATCAATCAGCGCCGCGGCTTCAAGAGCAACCGCAAGACCGACAAGAAGGACAACGACAGCGGCGCGCTGAAGACAGCCATCAGCAAGCTGCGCCAAGCCTTGCGCGATGAGGGCTGCCGCACGGTGGGCGAATGGCTCGCGCGGCGCTCCGAAAAGGGTCAGACCGTGCGGGCACGATACCGTCAGGAGCGCGTCGCGCGCGAGGACGGCAAGACTCGCATCGACAAGAGCTACGACCTCTATATCGACCGGGCCATGATCGAGCAGGAGTTTGATCTGCTGTGGGCCAAGCAGGCCGAACTGAACCCAGGCCTGTTTCATGAACAAGCTCGCTTCGAGCTCAAGGATGCCTTGCTGCATCAGCGCCCCCTCAAACCGGTAAAGCCTGGCCGCTGCACCCTGCTGCCGGACAAGGAGCGCGCCCCGCTGGCCCTGCCGAGCACACAGCGCGCCCGCATTTATCAGGAGGTCAACCACCTTCGTATCCTGAACAGCGGTCTGCGTGAGGAGACCCTGTCGCTGACGCAGCGCGACCTGCTGGTCTCGGCCCTGGAGCGAAACAGCAAGCGCAGCTTCACCCAGATCAAGAAGCTGCTCGGGTTCTCGGGCACGGTGCAGTTCAATTTTGAAGACCCTAAACGCCAGGAGCTCAAGGGCAACATCACGAGCGCCATCCTGAGCGGCAACAAGTTGTTCGGCGCCGCGTGGTTTGAGTTCGACGAAGCCAGGCAGGACGAGATCGTCGCGCAACTGGTCGGCGAGGAGAACGAGGCACGGCTGCTGAGCTGGCTTCAAGAGCACACCGGCATTGATGAGGCACGCGCTGAACTCATCGCCAACACCGGGCTGCCGGAAGGCTATGGCAGCCTCAGCCGAAAGGCCCTGGCTCGCATCCTGCCAGCACTGCGGCGCGAGGTCATCAGCTACGACAAGGCAGTGCTGGCCGCAGGCTTCGAGCATCACAGCCATATCAGCCCGAGCGCCAGCGGCGAGATCCTGCCCGAGCTGCCCTACTACGGGCAGGCTTTGCAACGTCATGTGGGCTTCGGCACCGGCGTGACCTCCGACCCGGACGAGAAACGCTACGGCCGTATTGCCAACCCAACCGTCCATATCGGCCTGAACCAGGTGCGGCTGGTGGTCAATGCCCTGATCAAGCGCTACGGCCATCCGAGCGAGGTGATCGTCGAGTTGGCGCGCGATCTCAAGCAGAGCAAGGAGCAACGCGACGAAGAAAGTCGGCGCCAAGCCGACAACCAGCGCCGCAATACCCGCATGCGCCGCGAGATCGCCGAGGCACTCCACACCAGCGAGGAGCGCGTCAGGGCTCTGGACATACAGAAGATGATCCTGTGGGAGGAACTGAGCTTCAACGTCGCTGATCGCCGCTGCCCTTATAGCGGTGTGCAGATCAGCTTGGCCATGCTGCTCAGTGACGAGGTGGAGATCGAGCACATCCTGCCGTTCTCGCAGACGCTGGACGACAGTCTCAACAACAAGACCGTGGCCATGCGTCAGGCCAACCGACAAAAGGGCAATGGAACGCCTTGGGAGGCCTTCGGCAAGAACACCGTGAGTGGCTACAGCTATGCCGACATCATTGCGCGCGCGGAGGGCATGCCCAAGGCCAAGCGCTACCGCTTCGCCGAGGACGGCTACCAGCAGTGGCTGCGCGACGACGCCGGTTTTCTTGCCCGGGCGCTCAACGACACGCGCTATCTGAGCAAGGTGGCCCGCGAGTATCTGAGCCTGATCTGCCCGCAAGGCACGCGGGTCATCCCGGGGCGGATGACGGCGATGCTGCGCGCAAAGTTCGGGCTCAACGATGTGCTGGGACTCAACGGCGAGAAGAACCGCAACGACCATCGCCATCATGCCGTCGATGCCTGTGTGATCGCGGTAACGGACCAGGGCCTGCTGCAGCGCTTCGCGCAGGCCAGCGCCTCGGCGCGTGAGCGGCAGATCAATCGACTGGTGGACGACATGCCCATGCCCTGGGACAGCTACCGCGAGCATGTGGCGCGCGCGGTGAGCAACATCTGGGTCAGTCACAAGCCTGACCATGGCTACGAGGGCAGCATGTTCAAGGCAACGGCCTTCGGCATACGCCGGGACGGATCTGTGGTGCAGAAGGTCAACGCTGACGGCGAGACGGGTCGTATCAATGAGTACGTGGTTCCGATTTCTGCGCCCCAGCAGATCGGCAGACATGGGCTCGACGACAAGGGGAAGGTCAGGGCCTATAAGGGCTATGTGCCCGATGGCAATTTCTGCATCGAGATTGTTGGCAGCGAAACCGGCAAGTGGCACGGTGAGGTCACAGCCACTTTTCAAGCCTATGAGGTTGCGCGTGAGCGTGGTGAGTCAGCGCTGCGGGACATGCGTACCAGCCTGAGTGGAAAGCCGCTGCTGATGCGCCTGATGATCGATGACCTTATCCGACTCGATGTTGATGATCGCCCACGGCTGATGCGCATCGCGTCCATCAACGCAGCGGGGCGCCTCAGCTTGGCCGACCACAACGAGGCCAACGTCGACGCCCGTAACCGCGACAAGGAAGGGGATTGGCGCTACACCTACAAGCAGGCCGGCTCGCTCAAAGCGGCCAGAGGACGACGCGTCACCGTCTCGCCCATCGGCGAACTCCGCGACCCTGGCTTCAAAGAGTAAGCCCGATGATCGGCCGCATCGTTGAAGTGGCCGATGACCGGCGCCACCTGTCGATGAACCGGGGCTTTATGGTGGTCAAGGACACCGAAGGCCAGGGCAAGGAGTTGGGGCAGGTTCCGCTCGACGACATCGCTGCCGTGATCGCGAATGCGCACGGCCTGAGCTACACCAACAATCTGCTGGTGGCGCTGGCCGAGCGCGGCGCGCCCTTTGTGCTGTGCGCCGCCAATCACAATGCGGTGGGAATGCTGCTGCCCATCGAAGGCAACTTCGAACAGGCCAAGCGCATCGAGGCCCAGATCGCGGCCAGCCTGCCAACGCACAAGCGCATGTGGGCGGCCGTCGTGCGCTCCAAGCTGGAACAGCAGGCCGCCGCACTGGAAGCGGCGGGCGCCCCGACCGCGCCACTGACCGCTCTGGTCGGCAAGGTCAAAAGCGGCGACCCGGACAACCTTGAAGCACAAGGGGCACGGCGCTACTGGAGCCTGCTGTTCGGCGATGGCTTCCGGCGTGATCAGGATGGTGGGGGGCTGAACGGTCTGCTGAACTACGGCTACACCGTGCTGCGGGCAACCACGGCACGGGCTGTCATCGCGGCGGGACTTCATCCCAGCATCGGCCTGCATCACAGCCATGACAACAACGCGATGCGCCTGGTCGATGACTTGATGGAGCCGTTCCGGCCCATCATCGACCTGAAGGTCTGGCAGCTCAAACGCAATGGCGAGGAGTTGGTGACGCCCGAAGCCAAGCGCGCCCTGGTGCGCACGCTCTACGACGATATGCAGACTGCCGCCGGTGCCACGCCCGTCATGGTGTGCGCGCAGAAGCTCGCCGTGGCCCTGGCACAGGTCTATCTCGGCGAACGCGACAAGCTTGATCTGCCACTGCCCGGCCTGCCGCTCTCGCTGGCTTCGGCGCTGCAAGACGAATGACTACGACAATGAGGCCGCAGCATCCATGCTCACCGGATACCGACTGATGTGGATGGTGGTGATGTTCGATCTGCCGGTGGTCGAGAAAGCAGAACGGCGCGCCGCGACGGAGTTCCGCAATGCCTTGCTGGACATGGGTTTCGAGATGAGTCAGTTCAGCGTCTACATGCGCTTTTGCACCAGCGGCACGCAGGTCGACACCTACTGCAAAAGAGTCGAAAGCGCCTTGCCCAGCGGCGGCAAGGTGAATATCCTGCAGTTCACCGACAAGCAGTACGAACGCATCATCAGCTTCCAGGGTCAGGCCAAGCAGCCGCCCAATAAAACCCCCGACCAGTTCGATCTGTTCTAGCCATGCCGCTCGTTTTTCTGGCCTCAGAAGGCAAAAACCCCTTGACGAATCAAGGGGTTAGTGCCGACCTAGTCTAGATCACTGGGATATGCGCTCTGACCGGAACGCCGGCCTGGATGACGTACTTCCAATCGCGAGTCTAGATCACTGGGATATGCGCTCTGACCGGAACATAAGGGTGATGCACTGATGGGGGTGCGCCAGTCTAGATCACTGGGATATGCGCTCTGACCGGAACACTACGAGGCCGGTATTGCCGAAATGCCGAAGTCTAGATCACTGGGATATGCGCTCTGACCGGAACCATGGCCGTCAGAAGCTCCTTGAACTCCGGAGTCTAGATCACTGGGATATGCGCTCTGACCGGAACTAAGCGAGTGAAGCGGTTGATCTCGGCCTGAGTCTAGATCACTGGGATATGCGCTCTGACCGGAACGCAGGTTTATGGCTGGCATCGTCATGTGCTAGTCTAGATCACTGGGATATGCGCTCTGACCGGAACGGCAACCGGGTAAGCCTGGAGGCTAGGAAGAGTCTAGATCACTGGGATATGCGCTCTGACCGGAACCGTGCATGCTGGCGCTCGCGCGCGGCTGTGAGTCTAGATCACTGGGATATGCGCTCTGACCGGAACTCGCAGGCAAGAAGGCCGCGTTCTTCAAGCAGTCTAGATCACTGGGATATGCGCTCTGACCGGAACGATTGCGCCAGGCGCTCGTTGAACGGGCCCAGTCTAGATCACTGGGATATGCGCTCTGACCGGAACATGAATTCGTACTTAATGAACTTATGGAAGAGTCTAGATCACTGGGATATGCGCTCTGACCGGAACCACGCTCTACACAGATCGGCCGATCTACGTAGTCTAGATCACTGGGATATGCGCTCTGACCGGAACGCTCACACGCCTGTCGATCGGATGCGTCGTCAGTCTAGATCACTGGGATATGCGCTCTGACCGGAACCGGTGTGTCGCCTTCCCAGGTTTGATGCGTAGTCTAGATCACTGGGATATGCGCTCTGACCGGAACTGCCCGTTACGATCGAACGCTAGGTTCGTCAGTCTAGATCACTGGGATATGCGCTCTGACCGGAACTCAAACGGCAAGTACAACGAATGCTGCACGAGTCTAGATCACTGGGATATGCGCTCTGACCGGAACTGCTCCGGGCCCGCCACCAGCCGCTACAGGAGTCTAGATCACTGGGATATGCGCTCTGACCGGAACATAGCCGTCGATCATTGCGGAGCCCGCCAAGTCTAGATCACTGGGATATGCGCTCTGACCGGAACTTTGGCCGCCTTTTCCAGCGCATTGGCGCGAGTCTAGATCACTGGGATATGCGCTCTGACCGGAACTTGTCTCGCCCACTGGCGCGGAGGGGGGCGAGTCTAGATCACTGGGATATGCGCTCTGACCGGAACCTGCTGGTGGCGCGCCTACGGCACCCCAAGGAGTCTAGATCACTGGGATATGCGCTCTGACCGGAACCGTCACCACCTTGCCGCGCTTGGTCGTCAGCAGTCTAGATCACTGGGATATGCGCTCTGACCGGAACCCGCTGGAGCCGCGCAAGCGGGTGAGCGCGAGTCTAGATCACTGGGATATGCGCTCTGACCGGAACGGCGTGGCCGCCGAAAGCTCTACAGAGTGCAGTCTAGATCACTGGGATATGCGCTCTGACCGGAACCATGTCGCGCGGGCTGTTGGAATAGGTATAAGTCTAGATCACTGGGATATGCGCTCTGACCGGAACCACCGAATCACACGAGTGGCTGGAGCTGCTAGTCTAGATCACTGGGATATGCGCTCTGACCGGAACTCGGGCGCGGCGCGCATTTCGGCAGGAGTAAGTCTAGATCACTGGGATATGCGCTCTGACCGGAACGAAAAATTCATGATCAAGATCACGGGCGCTAGTCTAGATCACTGGGATATGCGCTCTGACCGGAACACCCTTACGCTCGGCCAGCTGGTGCGCATGAGTCTAGATCACTGGGATATGCGCTCTGACCGGAACTGGTACTGCGCGCCGCACTCGGGGCAATGCAGTCTAGATCACTGGGATATGCGCTCTGACCGGAACTCGCCGTGGCGCAGTTGATCAGCAATCACCCTCGCAGCAACACCACCAGCGCCGCGACGGAGCCGCCTGCAAAACACAGCATGGCGAGTCCTGGCGAGATACCCATCAGCGCCATACCCATCACCAACAGCCACGCCATCAGCTTGAACATCGCGGCCAGGCTATAGGCGACAAATTCGGTGCCGCAGGGTGTGGACGAACGCTTTCCCGGCAGTACCTGCGAAAACTCATGTGCATGCGTCAACGCCCATCGATGATCTTGCGCATCTCGGCGAAAACCTGATCGGCCGGAATGGACTGGGCGAGACCGGCATCCAATTCGGCCACCCGGCGCTCAAGCTCGGCCTCCCAAGACGGGTGCAGCGGCGGCGGCTCGGGCCGCAATGAATCCACCAGGCGCTCCAACAGCTCGGCACGCTCCTCGGGCCTGAGTTTCATTGCATCTCCAGTGACGCTGTCCAGTTCCGCGCTCATGAAGCCCTCCTGATCGCTGGGTATGAGGCAAGTTTAGTCACACCACCTCATCCCTTCGCAAGCTGTCCGTCAACCCCTGCATCACCGCCGCATCCGCGTCTCCCAGCAGACCGGCGCGCAGCAGTGACTCGCGCTGCAACTCGCGCATGCGCCAGCTGAATTCGCGCGCCAGGGCCTGCACCTCCTGCTGCACTTTGGGGTCGCCCTGCGCGGCCAGCTCGGCCAGCATGCGTTCGGGGTCGGCGTCGGCATCGAGGCCGCTGCTGGAGAACGCGGCCTGGATGCGCAGCATGCGGTTCAGGCTTTGCTGCAGGACCTTGCGCAAGCGCGGGCCGGCCTGCTCGATCTGCCGGTCGATCTCGGCGCGCAGCGCGCGAAAGCGTCGCAGCGTCGCCATCACGCGGCGGATCTCGGGCAGCATCTCGGACAGGGGCTGCTGGGCCTGCAGCCAGTCGGCCATGTCGGTGTCGACGCCGCCGAGCTGGCTCAGCACCTGCTGCAGCGGTTTGCCGAACTCGCCCGGCATCAGCTTGCTGGCCACGCTGGCGCGCGCCAGCGGCGCGATGCCGGCCTCGATCAAGGCCATCAGCCACTCGGAGGTGGCCAGGATCTGGCCCTGCAGCGGGAACTCCTCATCGGCGATGCCGCGCGGATAACCGAAACCATCGAGCCGCTCGTGATGGTTCAGCACCGCCTCGGCCACCTGCTTGCCGGCGCCCTTCATCTCGCGCAGCACGCGCCAGCCGATCACCGGATGGCTGGCGATATGGCGCCATTGCTCGGGCTGCAGCGGCCGGTCGGTGCGCAGATGCTCGGGGTCGATATAGAGCTCGCCGACGTCATGCAGCAGCCCGGCCAGCGCCAACTGCCGGTGGCGTTCGATGTCGCCGGGCAGCAGGCGGCGCGCCAGCGCCAGGCTCAGCATCGCGACGCCGACGCTGTGCGACAGCCGGTCACCCTGGTAGTCGGCATACAGGGTCAGCAGCGACTGCACCGGCACCGACAGGCTCAGGCCCGCCAGCGACTGCGGCACCGGCAGGGCGCGCGGGTGCTCGCACAGCTGGGCCAGCAGCGGCTGCTGCTCCAGCAGACGCTCGGCCAGCGGCGCGAGGCTTTGCGGCATCACGCCGTTGACCACCTGCACGCAGTCCTCCAGCGGCTTGGCCAGCTTGTGCTGCAGCAGGCGCTCGCGCGCCTGCGCGCTGATGCGGGCGCCCTTGGCCAGCAGCTTGATGCCGCTGCCGCTGACGATGTCCTCGCTGGCCTGCACCTCGCGGCTGGCGGCGGTCTCGACCATATGGTTCAGGTAATGCGGATTGACCCGCTCACGGTCCGGGTCCAGCTCGTCGGGGATCGACTGTGCATCCGGGTCCGTCGTCATGCGCAACCCTCGCCAAACACCCGCGCCTGATTGCCGCCCAGGCCCTTCGCCTCATACATCGCGCTGTCGGCATGGCGCAGCAGCGTGTCGGGGTCGATGCCGGCGCCGGGATACAGGGCGATGCCAATGGAGGCGCCGAGCTGCAGCCGCAGCGTCTCGATATCGGCCGGCTGGACCAGGCCTTGCAGGATGCGCCGCGCCAGGCCCAGGCCGCGGTCGGCGGCATCGACACCGTACTGCAGGATCGCGAACTCGTCGCCGCCCATGCGGGCGACGACATCGCCGTCGCGGGCGATCTGGCGCATGCGCCCGGCGGCCAGCGCCAGCATCTTGTCGCCCACCGCATGGCCGTGCTCATCGTTGATGGGTTTGAAGCCATCCAGGTCGATGTAGTGGACCGCGAAGCCGGGCGCGCCGCAGCCACTGTCGCGCACCGCCGCGGCCAGGCATTCCAGAAAGGTCTCGCGGTTGACCAGCGAGGTCAGCCCGTCATGGCGGGCCGCATGGCGCACCCGCTCCTCGCTGCGCGTGCGCTCGGTCACATCGGTGTAGGTGCGCAGCACGCCGCCGCCCTCGATGGGCACGCTGCGCACCTCGATCACCCGGCCATCGGGACGCTGGCGGTCGTAGCAATGCGCACGGTCCAGGATGCCGCCGGAGCGCACGAAGTCCTGGATGTCCTGCGGCGTGCGGCTGAATTCGTCGCTGGCCCACTGGTGCGCCAGCACCGCCTCGAAGCTGGGCTTGCTGGCCATCAGTGCCTCGGGCAGGCCCAGCAGCTCGATCGCGCGGCGGTTGCACACCTCGACCACGCGCTCGGCATTGACCATCATGATGCCCTGCTCCATGCGCGCCAGCGTGGCCTCGAGCAGGGTCGATTTGTCCTTCAGCCGCGCCTCGCTGGCGCGCGCCCGCGCCTCGGCCTGCTCCAGCGCCTGCTGCTGATGCTTCAGCGCGCTGATGTCGACATGGGCGGAGAAGCCCTTGCCATCGGGGCCGCGCTGCTCGATCACGCGAGCCCAGCGGCCTTCGGGCAGCGGCAGCTCGAAGGGTGCGCCGGTGAATCTCAGATTGTCGGCCAGCGTCGACAGGCCGCGCCGGAACCCCTCGCCATCGCCGCCCTCACGGCCCTGCCAGGCGCGGCGGTAGACCGACTCGAAGCTGGTGCCGGCGGCAACCGCGCGATCGCGCAGCCCGTACATCAGCACAAAAGGATGATTGACCCAGGCGATCTGGCCGTCGGCATCGGTCACCATCACGCCGTCGGCCACATGGTCGAACAATGCCACGCCGTCGCTGAACAGCGCTTCCGGCACGGCGATAGGGCCGCCTTGCGGCACCGCGTGCTCGCCGGCCCGCCACAGGCGGATGCGGCCCACGCCCGGCAGCGGCAGCGAGGCCGCGGTCAGCCAGCGGCCGCCATGCTCGAAGGCGAAGGGCCGGTTCTGCAGCCGGTGGCGGGCCACGCCTTTCTCGATATAGCGCTCGATCAGCGGCATCTCGAAGGCATTCAGCCGGCCTTCGTAGAAACGCCGCAGATTGGCGCTGTAGGGTTCGCCGATCTGGATATGGGCCGCATGCTCTGGAAACAGCGTCAGGAAGCTGCGGTTCCACAGCAGGGTGCGATCGGCCTCGTCGAACAGGCAGGCACCGATCTCCAGACCGTCCAGGGTCTGCGCGACGGAGCGCAACAGCGGCTGGGCCCACGCACTCCCTGCCTCTGACTCGCCCCTGCTCGTGCCGCTGCCCATGTGCTGCCATCCGTCCCATAGCAAAAACCGAAGAGCGCCGCGACGCGGCGCCACCGCTCGCTGGCGGCTGCTACCGGGGGCAGTGTAAGTCGCGCGCTGCGGCCGCCGCAGCGCAGCGCGTGCAGGACTGCACGGCAGCGCGGCTCGCGTCATGACCGCGCTCAGCGCAGCGGCGCGCGCTCCTGACCGGAGGCGGTCTGCGCGTCGAGCCCGCGCGCCGGCGTCTCGGTGGTCTGCTGCGCGCTGCTGCCCACCGGCACCAGTTCCTCGATCACCCAGCGGCCATAGTGCTGGGCCCGGGTCGCGCGGTGGCTGCGGGCAATCTCGGCGACCCGCTGCACCTGGGCCTCATGCGCGGCCTCCACCACCATGAAGCTGTGGCCTTGCAGCGCCAGCTCGCGATGGGCCTTGACGATATTCATCTCCTGGCCGAACGCGGCCAGCGGGCTGGGGTTGGCCAGATCGGCCTCGGCCTGGGCCTGCATCTCGGCGGGCGTCAGCGTGCGCACCACGGGGCGGCCGGCCTCGGCCAGCGCCGCCCGGATCGCCGCGAGATCGGCCCCGCGCGGCAGGGCCAGCACCACATGGCCGACCGGATTGAAACTGCCGAAGCTGGTGGGATGGGGTGTGGGAGCGTTCATCGCGAGGGCCTCCTGCGAGTGGATGTGCTGTCATGCTGGGCGCGGCACCGCCGGCTGTCGACCGGCCAAGACAGGGTCTTGCTGTCGGCGGGGGACTACAAGGCGGGGCAGCGCCGGGTTCTTTCGGGTTACCAAAAACCAGGCGAAACAGTTTTGACCACTCACCGACCCTTAGCATCGCGCCAACCATCAACGCCGAGGGAGACGAGGGATGACGCTGCTGACCCTGCTGCGCGGCAATGCCCGCTGGATCGGCGGTGGCTTCGTGCTGCTGCTCCTGTCCTCTTTCGGTCAGACCTTCTTCATCGCGCTGTCGGCCGGTGACATCCGGCGCGAGTACGGGCTGTCGCACGGCGGCTTTGCGGCCCTCTATATGGCGGCCACCCTGCTGAGCGCCCTGACGCTGCCGCGACTCGGGCCCGTGGCCGACCGTCACAGCGCCACGCGGCTGGTGCGCCTGGCCGTCCCGATGCTGGCACTGGCCGCTGGCCTGATGGCGCTGTCCACCCACATCGGCCTGCTGCTCGTGGCGCTCTACCTGCTGCGGCTGTTCGGCCAGGGCCTGATGACCCATATCGCCTTCACCGCACTGAGCCGCTGGTTCCTGGCACAGCGAGGTCAGGCCTTGTCCCTGGCCACCCTGGGCATGAACGCCGGCGAGGCGCTCTTCCCACTGGCCTTCGTCTCGCTGGCCGCCGTGCTGGGCTGGCGCGGCGCCTGGGGCGCGGGCGCGCTGGGTCTGCTGCTGCTGGCGCTGCCTCTGGTCGCGGCACTGACCGCCGTGGAGAGACAGCCGGCAAGGGCCGAGCTCGGCACGCGCCGGACCGCAGGACGCGACTGGACCCGTGCCGAAGTGCTGCGCGACCCGCTGTTCTACTGGGTGATGGCGGCGATGATCCCGCCGGCGCTGATCGGCAACACCGTGTTCTTTCACCAGCTCTACCTGGCCGAGTTGCGCGGCTGGCCGGCACAGCTGTTCGCCTCGGCCTTCGCGTTGATGGCAGCGATGACCGTGCTCTGTTCGCTGCTGGCCGGGCGCCGGGTCGATCGCAGCTCGGCCACGGCGCTGCTGCCCGTCTACCTGCTGCCGATGGGGCTGGGCTGCCTTCTGCTTGGCGGCGCCGAGGGCGGCTGGGTGGTGTGGGTCTTCATGGCCTTGTTCGGTCTGTCCAATGGCTGCTCGCTGGCATTGTTTGGCACCCTGTGGCCCGAGATCTATGGCCTGGCTCATCTGGGCGCCGTCCGCGCAATGATCGTTGCCGTGCTGGTCTTCGTATCGGCGGTCGGGCCGGGCAGCGCCGGCCTGCTGATCGACCTGGGGCTGAGCTATCCGGCCCTGCTGCTGGCGCTGGGCGGCTACTGCCTCGCGGTGTCGCTCACGATGCGGGCGGCGGTGCGGCGGCTGCGCCAACGGTCTCAGGCCTGTGCGCAGGAGTACATTGCACAAGCGCCAGCCAGCCACGACCCCGAACCCCGGGGCAGCCAGCCGGCCGGAGACCGCCCATCATGACGCTGTGCCCGATTGCCCTTGCCGTGGGCTGCAAGAAATGCCCGGCCTTCTCGGTCTGCCCGCTGAAAAGCGTGATCGGCGACCAGCCGGCGAAGGGGAAGCCTGAAGCGAATGCGAGCCGAGCCAGCGACACCAAGAAGCGCGGCAAGTAGACGAGGATTCAAGAGGGGTCAGGTCTTGATGGTGGCTCCGGCGGGGTCCCGGCGACCTCGCTATGCGCCGCATGCTCGGCCGCCTGACGCGCGACCCGCCCCAGCATCCTGCCCACCGAGGACAGATCCAGCGCGGCCTGTGGTGCCGCTGCGGGCAGGCTCAGCGACGGCAAGCTCGATGCGCCGGGAGCCGCGACCTCGGGCAGCCGGATGCTGGCCAGGTTCAGCGCGGCCGGTTCGCTCGCTCGCGCCAGCGCGATGCGTGGTTGGGCCTGCGTAGCCGACTCAGCCGCAGCGGCGCGCCGGCGGGCTTCGATGCCCGCAGCGCGTTCAGCTGCAGCGCGTTCAGCTGCTTGCCGCGCGGCCCGGGCATCGAGCGCACGGCGGCGCTCGCTGAGGTCTTCGGCGTCGCTGACGTCGTCCATATTCCAGCGGCCGGCACCGGATCGGCGCGGGATACCGGCCGGCGCGCGGCGTTGCGAGGCTTCCAGCCGAGCCAGCGAGATCGTCAGGTCGATCGGCTTGTCGCGCTCGCGCAGGCGCTCGCTGAAGTCATTCAGCAGCGCATCGAGGTCCTCGGGCTCGAAGCCGTCCGACGCCATTGCTGTGCCAGCCCGATCAGACCCGCGCCTTGACGAAGGCCACATAGCGATCGACCCAGGTCTGCACAAAGGCGCTGCTGCCCTCGTTGATGCCACCGTCGGCATCGAAGAAGCCCTTGCCGGCATGGATGAAGGCCTCGGGCTGGCCCAGCGTGGGCACATCGAGATAGGCCAGGATATTGCGCAGATGCTGCTGCGCCAGCGCGGTGCCGATCACGCCCACCGAGGCCCCCAGCACCCCGGCCGGCTTGCCGGCCCAGACGCTCTGGCCATAGGGCCGCGAGCCATGGTCCAGCGCATTCTTCAGCACGCCGGGGATCGAGCGGTTGTACTCCGGCGTGACGAACAGCAGGCCCTGGGCCGCGCTGATCTGGGCCTTGAAGCGCTGCACCGGCTCGGCCGGGCTGGCGTCATCGTCCTGGTTGTAGAGCGGCAGTTCGCCGATCTCGACCTGGCCGAAGCTCAGCTCCGGCGGGGCCAGCTTGGCCAGCGCGCTGGCGAGCTGGCGGTTCAGCGAATCGCGGCGCAGGCTGCCGACCAGCACGGCAATATGGATTGAGGCCATCGGGAGCTCCTGGATTGGGTTGACAGCGCCCGATGCTAACGGATGGGCAAGCCCACCGATCAGACGCCGTGCAGCAGTGGGCGCGGCTCGAAGCCGCTACAGGCCCGCGCCAGCCTCTCATAGGCCTCGCGCGACGGCGTCGTGGCGGCCGGCGGCAGCACCAGCGAGAGACGGGCGAACAGGTCGCCCGGCGTCGCGCCAGGCAAGCCCTGACCCTGCAGGCGCAATCGACTGCCCGGCGCGGCCCCGGCCGGCACCGTCAGCTGCAGGGTGCCGCCGGCCGGCGTCGGCACGGTCAGGCTCGCGCCCAAGGCGGCCTCCCATGGCGCCAGCGGCAACTCGAAGCTGACATCAGCGCCATGGACCTGAAACAATGCATGCGGCAGCAGTTCGATCTGCAGATACAGATCGCCGGCCGGCTGGCCGCCGCGGCCCGGCAGGCCCAGGCCGGCCAGCCGCAGCCGTTGGCCGTCGCGCACGCCTTTGGGGATGTCGACCTCGATGCGGCGCTGCGCACCGGCCTGGCTCAAGACAATGCCGTGATGGGCGCCCAGATAGGCATCCTTCAGCGCTATCTTCAGCCCTGCGTGCTGATCGCCACCGGGGGCACGGTCGCTGCGGTTTGCGAACAGGCCCTCGAAGAAGTCATCGGGCTTGGTGGACCCCGGCGCCCAGTCGCTGGCCGGCTTAAAGGCGGCGGCGGACTCAGCGGACTCGCGATGCGCCGCCAGGTCGTGCGCGGCGCGCTTGCCGGCGTCGCCCAGCACCTCGTAGGCCTCAGCCACCGCCTTGAACTGGGCCTCGCCGTCGGGCAGCTGGCTGACATCCGGGTGGTAGCGCCGCGCCAGCCGGCGGTAGGCCCGCTTGATGGTGGCGGGCGAGGCGTCGGCGCCGACTTCGAGCCGCGCGTAATGGTCCTTGGTGCTCATCGTGGGTCCTGGCAGGCGATGGCCCATCGTGCGCTCAGCCGCGTCGGGGCATCGGTGCGCTAGCCCACACTCAAGCCATTCACTTGAAGAACCAGTAGCCCACCAGGATGGCCGCCACCACGCCCACCACATCGGCGATCAGGCCGCAGGTCAGCGCGTAACGGGTCTTCTTGATATTGATGCTGCCGAAGTAGACCGCCAGCACATAGAAGGTGGTCTCGGTCGAGCCCTGGATGATGGCGGCCAGCTTGCCCTCGAAGCTGTCGACGCCGTAGGTCTTCATCACGTCCACCATCAGCCCGCGCGCACCGCTGCCCGACAGCGTCTTCATCAAGCCCACCGGCAGGGCCGGCACGAAGTCGGTCGGCAGGCCCACCGCCGCCAGGCCCCAAGCGATGCCGCCCACCACATAGTCCATGCAGCCGGTGGTGCGGAACACCGAGATCGCCACCAGGATCGCGATCAGGTAGGGAATGATGGTGATGGCGACGCCGAAGCCTTCCTTCGCGCCCTCGACAAAGGCCTCGTAGACATTGATGCGCCGCCAGGCCCCCACCGCGATGAACATCACGATGACCGACAGGATCACCAGGCTGCCCAGCAGGCCGATGTACTTGGCCATCAGCTCGGGCGGGTAGCGGTGCAGCCAGCCGAACAGCGCCGCCATGATGGCGATAAAGCCGCCGAAGAAGGCCAGCATCGGTGCGCTGAGCAGATTGATGCGCTGGTAGGCGGCCACCGCGACCAGGCCGGCCGAGAAGGAGATGAAGGTGCCGATCAGCGTGGGCAGGAAGATGTCGGCGGCGTTGAAGCCGACCAGGCCCTGATCCACCGCCAACGCCTGGCGGATCGCGATCACCGAGGTCGGGATCAGGGTGATGCCCGCCGTGTTGAGCACCAGGAACATGATCATCGCGTTGCTGGCCGTGTCCTTCTGCGGGTTGATCTCCTGCAGCTCCTTCATCGCTTTGAGGCCCAGCGGCGTCGCGGCATTGTCCAGGCCCAGCATATTGGCGCTGAAGTTCATCACGATGGAACCGCCGGCCGGGTGGCTCTTGGGGATCTCGGGGAACAGGCGCTTGAAGAACGGCGCCATGCCGCGCGCGAACAACTGGATCACGCCGGCATGCTCGCCGATCTTCATGATGCCCAGCCACAGCGACATCACCCCCACCAGGCCCAGCGAGATGTCGAAGCCGGTCTTGGCGGTGTCGAAGATGCCGGTCAGGATCTGCGAAAAGATCAGCAGATCGCCCTGCAGCAGCCGCGCCAGCGCCACGGCAAAGCCGATCAGGAAGAAGGCGATCCAGATGTAGTTGAGCACCATGCGCGGGACGGTCAGGGTTGGCCAAGAAAGGCGCCCATTATTCCGGCTGCGCGATCAAGCGCCATGCCAGCTTGAGGGGGGCGGGATACCCGGGGGTGATGGGCGGGACGTGTCCGTCAATCAGCGGGACGGTGGCGGGCAGCTTTCGGCTCGTGGCGAACCATGGGCTCACAAGCTCGACCGCCGCTGCACAGCGGAAACGGACGTTCCCCCGCCCCTACTGGACGAGATTGAAGTCGAGTGCTGGATGAGGGCCGGGCAGTACTTTCCGAAGCTCATCCTCGGCCTGGGACATCCCATTCTCGGGGACGGCAAGAACCACTACCGCATCCTTGGAACTCAGATCGACCATCGCCAGAGCGCGGAACCCAGGGTTGTTGCCCCAATGCCAGGTAATGTCCGCTGGATGAGGCCGCCCGGCCTGATCGGCTCAGTGCGGACCCCGGTGGGGATCCCCGGCCTCGGTCAGATGTGGGCATCGATGGTGTGTGCGGCCTCTGCGCCGGTGCTGGGCCTGACCTCAGTTCGATCCATGCCCGTAGCTAAAGACACGGGTGATACTCCACGCCTTTTCTTGCTGGTGCCACACGATCATGAACTCGGCCAGCCCCTCGCAGGGGTGCGTCGTTCCGCCCGGCTTGTAGTGGCAGAAGCGGTGCTCGCCACGGGCCAGCGCCCCGTAGCCCTTGATCGGCCACACCTTCAGCGTGCCCGGGACCAGCTCGCGCTGGAACTTGCCACAGACATTGGCCCGGGTCTGCGCAAGCATGATGTCGCGCGCCCACGTAACGCCCCCGAGGTCGTGATAGAACTCGACGTGGGGGTCGAAGAAACTCGCGTACCGATCCAACTGACCGGGAACCTCGCAGTGGTTGAAGGCCTCGAAGGCCGCCGCATCCAGAGCTGCAATCGTGGACGCGAGTTCGGTCTCGGGCGAGGGGGTATCTGCCGCCTGGGCCGCCATGGCGGTGCCGGCGAGGACGAACGCGAGGGTGCGCTGGAGTCGAGCGATCATCGGTCTGCCTTGGCATATGTGGAAAGCCGCATCTTCGCGGCGGGCCGCTGATCCCACCACCGGCATGCGAGGGGCGGTGACACGACTCTGACAGACCGCAGGATGGAATGACAGAGCGCACTGCTTTCATCCCGCTCTCAGCCTCCTCTCAGCTCCCACTCAGGCACGCCCCGCAGCATGGCCGGGTCTTCCACTCGCGCAGCCGCCATGCTGCCAACCCTCCCGATGCGCAAGAACCGCTACGCCCTCCCCCGCCAACCGCTGGCCCTGCTGCCACTGGTGACCGCCCTGCTGCTCGCCGCCTGTGGTGGCGGCGGCAGCAACGACGACAACAGCGCCCCGCTGCGCGCACCGCTGATCGGCAGCCAGGCCTACGCCGGCGCGCAAAGCCTGACCCCCGGCTCGGCCCTGCTGCTGCGCTACCGCATGCAGGCCGTGCGCGGCGGCGACACCGAGGCCAGTGCCCTGCTGCTGCTGCCCAAGGGCCAGGCTCCGGCTGGCGGCTGGCCGCTGGTGGTCTGGGCCCATGGCACCAAGGGTGTGTCCGACGGCTGTGCACCCAGCCGCGACTACGACGACGACCAGGACAAGGATTACCCCGCCGCCCTGCTGGCACAGGGCTTTGCGGTGCTGGCCCCCGACTACGAGGGACTGGGCGGGCCCGGCGTGCATCCTTATCTGAGCCTGGCCAGCCAGGGCCGCTCGATCACCGCAGCGGTGCAGGCCGCCCATGGCCAGAGCCAGCACAAGCTCAGCCCCGGCTGGGCCGTGGTCGGTCACTCGCAAGGCGGTTTTGCGGCGCTGGCGGCGGCCGAGCATGCGCCGGCCATCGCAGCGGCACACCCGCTGCGCGCCGTGGTGGCACTGGCCCCCGGCGCCGAGTTCGAGCACACCGTGCCCGAGTTGTTTGCGCAGATCGACGCGCTGCAACAGCGTTTCGATGCTGCGGCGGCGGCCGGGGATGAAGCCGCCATCGAGGCCCTGGGCGAGCAGCTGGCGATGGATGTGTTCAGCACCAGCTACAACGGCCTGATGCTGGTGCTGGGCCTGCAGGCCCAGCAGCCCACGCTGACGCCCGAGCTGCTGCTGGACCCGGCCGCCCTGCCGCTGGCCCGGCTGGCGCTGGAGGACGGCAATTGCGAGCAACTGGAGGAGCGGCTGGCACAGGCCATGCTGGCCCACGGCCAGGCCCAGCGGCGCCTGGACAACTTCCCCGGCCTGCCGCGCCGCGATCTGCTGAACATCCCGGGCGTGCTGCCGCTGCTGCAGCAGAACAATCCCGGGCAGACCCGCCTGGCGGCACCGGTGCTGATGATCCAGGGCAAGGCCGATGGCCAGACTCCGCTGGGCGCGGCACGCCGCTTGGCGGCCCGCATGCAGGCGGCCGGCACCAGCCTGCGCTATGAGGAGATCGAGGGCGACCACGGCGCCCCCTTCGACAACGGGCGCGAGGAGGTGCTGAGCTTCTTGCGCCAGCAGCTGGGCCGCTGAGCTCAGGCGGCCGCAGCGGGCAGCCAGACCCTCACCCGCAGGCCGCCGCCGGGCGCATCGTCCAGCGCCAGGCGGCCGCGATGGCGGTTCAGCACGGTGCTGACAATGGCCAGGCCCAGGCCGCTGCCGCGCTCGGCCTGGTCGGGCACGCGGGTGAAGCGCTGCAGCACCTGCTCGCGCCAGGCCGGCGGGATGCCCGGCCCCTGGTCGCAGACCTCGATGCACAGCTCGGCCTCGGCCCGGCTCAGGCGCAGCCGCACGCAACCGCCACCGGGGCTGTACTTGAGCGCGTTGTCCACCAGATTGGTGAACAGCGAGGTCAGCCCGTCGAGCTGGCCCAGGGTCCAGAGCCCGCCCGGGCTCTCGCAGTCCAGCGTGATGCCGCACCGGTGCGCTCGCAAGGCCACCTCCGCCAGCACATCCTGGATCAGCGCGCCCAGCTCGATGCGCTGCGGCTGGGTCGGCAGACCGGCCTCGCTGCGCATCAGGGCCAGCAGCTGCTGGGCCAGATGCACCGAGCGCTCGGTGCTCTTGAGCATGCCGGCCAGCACCGGCGCGGCGCGGCTGTCCTGCACCAGCGGCTGCAGCGACTCGGCATAGAGCTGCAGCGCGGCCAGCGGCGTGCGCAGCTCATGCGCGGCATCGGCCACGAACTGGCGCTCGCGCTCGCGCGCCTCGCGCACCTCGGCCAGCAGGCGATTCATGGCCTCGATCAGCGGCCGGAGCTCACGCTGCCGCGCCGGCAGGGTCAGCGGCTGCAGCTCATTGGCGCCGCGCCCCGCCAGCTCGCCGGCCACCTGTCGCCAGGGGCGCAGGGACAGGTAGACCGACAGCCAGGCCGGCAGGATCAGCAGCGGCAGGCTGACCATCAGGGGCAGCAGCACCAGGCGCAGACTGTTCGACGAGAGCAGGGCCTGCAGCCCGGTGGTGTTGTACACGAAGCTGATCACCACCGGCGGCTTGCCCTCTGCGGGCTGGCCGGCCACCGTGAGCAGATGCCAGACCTCGCCCGCCAGCTCGCGCTTGCGCAGGCCCAGCTGGCTGGCATCGCCCAGCGCGGCCGGCAGCCGCTCGGTACGGAACAGCTCGTGGCCATCGCGCCAGACGACCATCGCGGTGCGCAGATGGGGGTCGTCCTGCTCGCCGTCACCAAAGCGATTCCACTGGTCGACCTTGTGCAGCAACTGCTGCAGCGCCTGCGGCTGATCGCTGAGCGCCTGCGCCGCCAGCACCACCGCCTCCAGCGCCGGCACCGCCTCGGCCAGATCGGACTCGGTGACCATCTCGCGCTCCAGCACGGCGCTCAGCACCAGACCCAGCCAGATCAGCACGATCAGCCCGGCCTGCGCCAGCAGCAGCCCCCGCAGCACCGAAGGCTCCAGGGCCCGGCGCATCAGCCGCTTGAACAGCAGGCTCACGGACCAGGCCCGGCCGGCTGGCGGTCAATCACATAGCCGACACCGCGCACGGTGCGGATATAGCCCTCGCCGACCTTGCGTCGCAGGCTGGAGATATAGACATCCAGCACATTGCTCTGCGCATCGGCGCAGCACAGCACCTGCTCCTCCAGGTAGTGGCGGGTCAAGACCCGGTCGGGCCGCTTCAGCAAGGCCGCCAGCAAGGCGAACTCGCTCGGCGAGAGCTCCAGCTCGCGGCCCTCGATGCTGGCCCGCATCGAGCCTTCGTGCAGCAGCAGACCGCGCAGGCTCAGCCCGCTGCCTTGCAGGCCATAGCTGCGCCGCGCCAGGGCGCGCACGCGCGACAGCAGCTCCTGCTGCGCGAAGGGTTTGAGCAGGAAGTCGTCGGCCCCGCCGTCCAGGCCACGCAGACGCTCGCTCAGAGCATCGCGGGCGCTGAGGATCAGCGTCGGCAAGACCTGACCCTCGCGTCGCAGCCAGGCCAGCAACTCATGGCCGTCGCCATCAGGCAGGCCCAGGTCCAGCACCACCAGATCGGGGCGGGCGGCGCTCAGCTGTTGCAGCGCATCGGCCAGGCGCCGCACCCAGACGGTGCGATAGCCCTCGGCCTCGAAGGCCAGGCGCACGGCCTCGCCCAGGTCCAGATCGTCTTCCAGCAGCAGGATGTGGATGGTCATGGCGCACGATTCGACCACGCCCGCATGAACGGCAGCTGAAACCGGGCGATGTGCTCAGAACGCCGGCACCACCGCACCGCTGTACTTGCTCGCGATGAACTGCTTGACCTCGGCGCTGTTCAGCGCGGCGGCCAGCTTCTTCAGCGCGGGCGCGTCCTTGTTGTCGGCGCGGGCGACCAGCCAGTTGGCGTAGGGCGAGCGGGCGTCCTCGATGGCCAGCGCGTTCTTGACCGGGTTCAGCTTGGCTTCGAGCGCGTAGTTGGTGTTGATCAGGGCCAGGTCGACCTGGGGCAGGATGCGCGGCAGGGTCGCGGCCTCGATCTCGCGGAACTTCAGCTGCTTGGGGTTGTCGGCGATGTCGCGCGGCGTGGCCAGGATGTTGTCGGTGCTCTTGAGCTTGATGAGGCCGGCGCGGTCCAGCAGCAGCAGCGCGCGGCCGGCATTGCTGGGGTCGTTCGGGATCGCGACCGTCGCGCCGCTGGGCAGCTCCGCCAGGGCTTTGTGCTTGGCCGAGTAGGCGCCGAAGGGCTCGACATGGACGGCCACCACGGCCTGCAGGTTCGCGCCCTTGCCCTTGTTGAACTCGGAGAGATAGGGCTTGTGCTGGAAGAAATTGGCGTCCAGGCGCTTCTCGGCCACCTGCACATTGGGCTGCACATAGTCGGTGAAGACCTTGATCTCCAGTTCCACGCCCTGCTTGGCCAGGCCCGGCTTGACGAACTCCAGGATCTCGGCGTGCGGCACCGCGGTGGCGGCCACGCTGAGCTTCTCGGCGGCGGCGAAACCGCTGATGGCCAGGGCGGCCAGGGCAATTGCAATCTTCTTCATGGGTCTACTCCTCTAGGTACAACAGAAAAATCAACGGCGGGCAATCAACGACGGGTGAAGCGATGCACCAGCCAATCGCCCAGCATCTGCAGCAGCTGCACCAGCAGCAGCAGCAACACCACCGTCACCACCATCACCTCGGTCTGGAAGCGCTGGTAGCCGAAGCGGATCGCCAGGTCGCCCAGGCCGCCGCCGCCGATCACGCCCGACATGGCCGTGTAGCCGACCAGGGTGATCGCGGTGACGGTGGCGGCCGAGACGATGGCCGGCCGGGCCTCGGGCAAGAGGGCCTGCCAGACGATCTGCCAGGTCTTGGCCCCCATGGCCTGGCCGGCCTCGACGATGCCGCGATCGACACCGCGCAGCGCGCCCTCGACCAGGCGGGCAAAGAAGGGCACGGCCCCGACCACCAGCGGCGGGATCGCGCCGGCCACGCCGAGAGATGTGCCGGCCACCAGCAAGGTGAAGGGGATCAGCACGATCAGCAGGATCACAAAAGGCAGCGAGCGCAGCACATTGACCACCAGCGAGAGCAGCGCATAGGCGCGCGGCGCGGCCAGCAGCTGGCCCCGATCCAGCAGGAACAGCAGCACGCCCAGCGGTAGGCCCAGCAGCAAGGTGAACAGCAGCGCGCCGCCCAGCATCAAGAGGGTGTCGACACCGGCCAGGCCGATCTCGGCCCAGTCCATCGCAATGAAGATATCCAACATCAGCGCAGCACCTCCACCGTGACACCGCGCTCGCTCAGCAGCGCCTCGGCGGCGGCCAGATCGCCGCCGGTCACCGAGATCGTCAGCTGGCCATAGGGCACGGTCTTGATGCGGGCTATGCGGCCCGACAGGATGCCGAAGTCGATGCCGGCGCGCCGCGCCACCTCGCCCAGCAGCGGCTCATAGGTGCGCTCGCCCCGGAAGGTCAGGCGCAGCAGCCGGCCCGGCACATGGGTGTAATCATCCAATTGCGCCTGCTCGTCGACATGCTCGGCCTCCAGCACAAAGCGCCGCGTCACCGCCTCGCGGGGATGAAGAAAGACCCGCGCCACCTCGCCCTGCTCGACGATGCGGCCGGCCTCCAGCACCGCGACCCGGTCGCAGACCCGCCGCACCACCTCCATCTCATGGGTGATCAACACGATGGTCAGGCCCAGCTCCTGGTTGATCTCGGCCAGCAGGTCCAGCACATCGCGGGTGGTCTCGGGGTCCAGCGCGCTGGTGGCTTCGTCGCACAGCAGCACCTGCGGTTTCGTGGCCAGCGCGCGGGCGATGCCGACACGCTGCTTCTGCCCGCCGGAAAGCTGGGTCGGGTATTTGTCGGCGTGGGCGCTCAGGCCGACGCGGGCCAGCAACTCGGCCACGCGCGGGACGATCTCGGCAACCGGCCGGCCGGCGATCACCAGCGGCCAGGCCACGTTCTGGGCCACGGTCTTGCTGGACAGCAGATTGAAGTGCTGGAAGATCATGCCGATGCGCTGGCGCGCGGCACGCAGACCCGCCTCATCCAGGCCCAGCAGCTCGGCACCGGCCACCCGCACGGCGCCGCTGTCGGGCCGCTCCAGCAGATTGATCACGCGCAGCAGGGTGCTCTTGCCGGCGCCCGAGGCGCCGATGATGCCGAACACCTCGCCAGGCTCGACCCGCAGGCTCAAGCCCCGCAGCGCCGGCACCTGGCGCTCGCCAAGGCGGAAGGATTTGTGGATGTCGTCGAGTTCTATCACCGGGGACGGCGGGGCCTGGCCCCGTCAAATTCGCAGCCCGCGATGCTAGTGGAAAACCCTAGATTTCCAAGAACGGAATCGCAATAAGCAAATTCAGCACTTCAACTGGGCACCTGACGGGCCGCCTCTGCTTGCAGTTCTGCCAGCAAGGGCAGGTAGACCGGATCCCCTGCCGCCCGCATGGCGCGGAGAACCAGGCTGTGTGAATTGATCGCGTCCCACAACGCCGATTTGACCCGCTGGGCATCGACACCGAATACATGCGGACACAGACAGAGCGCTGCGTACCAGGAGCCCAGATTGTCTGAGGGGTAGTGGACACCGGCAAAGACGCGTCGATCACCGGTGTCAATCAGGAACTGACGCACGCAGGCCTGTGCTATCGAGTCCGATGCCAACTCAGATGACAGACTGATCAACACCTGGCAGAGAGCCAGCACACCTTGTAGACAGTGACCACTGACCATCGAAGGTGTCACACCTGACTTGGCCAGACGATAGGAAAACCCGACCTGCCCGAGCAAACAACTGGCCTGATAGGGACGTGGGCGCTGCAAGCGTCTCTTCAAATGAAGCGACAAAGGTCGCGCGATGTCCGCGCCGCCGGTCACCACAGCCGCGCGAAAGCGACTGCCGTGGTGCGCATAGAAGCTGGCGTCGTATTCCGCCAAAGTTGCCACAGGCGCGTTTTGATCCTCTTGTTCAAACAGCGCCAGATGCTGGGCCGTGCAATGACCGCTGCGGCAATGGCTGATAGCCTGAGTCAGACAAGGACGCAGACCATCCATTACCTGCAAGTCAGCACGAGTCAGTGCCAGCATGTGTTGCTGTGATGCACCATGCCAGCCCCTGTCATCGTAACGCGGCCATAGAAAGCCGGCGATCGTGTTGGTCAGATTTTCGAGCCAGGACAGCCATTCCTGGGGTGTCGCATCGGTGCTGCTCTGCGGTGTCAACCGAAACCCCTTCGGTTGGGCGTTGCTGGCCAGATAGCTCAGCATTTCGGCATGCATCTCCCCATAAGGCGGCCAGTGGATTGACTCAAACGACCGGTCTTCTGTGTCCATTGCGAGGTCCTAGAGGTTTGGGGGCTTCACTCTGGCAGGCCCGCAACGCGCAGAGCTTCGAGATAGGCCCGGGCATGAGGCTGGTCGCGGCCAGGGTACTGTTGGGCATAGGTCCGAAGCCGAAACTCGGGGCTGATGCGTAGTAAGTCGGCAGCGGCGGCCCTCGACTGCGAAAGTTTGCCGGCCAAGGCCAGAGAGATCGTCAGCAAGCGGTGGGAGGCAACATGCATCCGATTACGCTGCAATGACAGCCGCGCCCACTGTTCGGCGTCCTGGTACTTTTTGCTAGCGAGCATGGCAGCCCCAGCCATGGTGTCGAACTGGAAACGGAGCGGATCCAGAGGGGAGAGCATGATGGCATGCAGCGCACACCGTTCCGCAGCACTACCGTCACCCAAATAGCTATGAATGCCGGCCAGGACCCGCCAGCCATGCGGTTCCTGCGGATCCACCTGAATAGCCAACTCGCCGCGCTGCCGGGCGGCCAGCAGATCGGTTCCGAAATGAGCGGTGATAAGGGCATCGGTAGCCAACGCAAAGGCATGATCTGGCTGCAGATCCAAGGCGCGCCGCGCCATCGCTTGGGCTTGCAGCCCCTCGTGACGTGCGTCATTCGTCCAACCTTGCAGCAATTTCATCAAATGCCACTTCCCAAGCATGGCCAGCGGAGCGGCGCTGCGTGGTACGCGCTGGGCCAGGTGATCCAGCAAGGCATGTGAGGCCTCAAAGTCACTTGCATTCAACCGATGGAGCAGGGTCACGCCACCGATGTAGAGCGTGAATGCCTCCAGACTGGGTAAAGGCAGCCTCCGTGTACGTTGCGTTTCTTGGCTGGCGATGGCACGGCTCACTTGGGCAACAATGGCCGGCACCATCTCATCCTGCCCAGCAAAAAGCGCGTCCACAAGCGCCGACTCGGTGCCGGACCAAAGCACAGCGGCACTGCGCAGTTCCACCAACTCCAGATGAACCCGAACCTTGTCGCCATGGCTGATTAGACTGCCGCTCAAAACATAGTTGACGCCGAGCAGACGACGATAGTCGTCTAGGCTGTAGTGGCCCAGCCTCAATGCCGAGCAGGAAAGACGCGATACCAGACGCAAGCCGGGACACCGTGACAATGAGGTGATGATGTCATCGGCCAGTGCATCACCCAGCGCCTGGTCCGATGCCTTGGTGCCGAATGGCACCCGGGGCGGAATGACAGCCAGCCCCACTTGATGGCTCACCATATCGGGCATCAGGCGTAGCCGGCTTGAATCGGGCGGCCGTAGCCTGAAGGCACGCAGAGGTTCGGGCAGGTTCTTCAGGTAGCAGTCCCCCAAGTCTTGGATATCGGCGTTCAAGCCATCGGCCAATGAATCGCGTACTTCGACTGAAACGATCACTTCGCCGGGTCCGGCCATTGCGGCAAGACGCGCCGCAACATTGACACCGGAGCCGTAGACATCCAGTTCGTCGATCATCACATCGGCGGTGTGAACTCCGACCCGGAGCAGCAAGAGCTCATGCGCTGAGCGATCCCTGTTCAGCGCTTCGGGCAGGCGCTGGATCGCGAGCGCCGCCTCCACAGCCGGGGCAATATCAGCAAACACCAACAGCAAGCCATCCCCGAGGCTCTTCACCATACGGCCGCCGTAAACCGGCAGCAGGGTCTCGCGCACTTGGCCGACCAAGGTCCGCCAGCGCCACACCACATCAACCTCGTTTTCATGCATCAGCCGAACCGACTCCACCATGTCGACGACCAGCAGGGTCTGGCGTCGATGCACAAGTTGCTCAGCCAAGATGGAAACATCAGGCAAATGGCTCATGAGGGACCTGCGGACGGAGGGTGACTCATTCTCAGGCCCGCCGCCCCGACGAGACAAGCGGCCACTCCACCCCGGGCTGAGTCAGGGCCGCAGATTGGCCAGATCGCGCAGCATCAGCTGGATGGCCTGGCGGACCGCGCCCTCGTTGGCCAGGCGCAGGCGCTCCGGATGCGAAAGCAGGGCCTCGCTGAACTCGGCCTTGTGCACCGTGCGCACGCTGCGCTGGTAGACCACGGCCCCGCCGCTCTGCTCGACCAGGCTGAAATGCACCGCGCTGGCGACCTCGGTGTCCAGCGACACCAGCGGCTGCGACAGTGCCAGCAGCTGGGCCTTGAGCCGGTAGCGCGCCGCCGGCGGGCTCGGCGCCCACAGGCCGACGGCCCGCAGCGACTCCTCCAGCGCATGCTCCAGCGCCAGGCTGCTGACCTTGGAGCCCCACCAGCGGCCGGTCTCGGCGCCGCCGCTGACATCGGCCAGCGCCACCTGGCCGCGCAGACCCTCGGGCATGAAGCCGCGCAGCTGCAGCGCATCGGCCGGGGCCAGCGCCATCTTGTGCGATTGCGAGGCCGTGCCGCAGGCGGCCAGCCCGGCCAGACATCCGGTCGCGATCAACAAACTCCGCCTGCTCGTCACCATCACAAACGCCTGTGTTGCAGGGCCGGCAGCTGCTGCCGCAGCCGGGCCAGCCGTGCCGTGTCGATCTCTGCCAGCACCACGCCCTCGCCCTCGGGCAGGCATGCCAGCACCTCGCCCCAGGGGTCGACGATCATCGTGTGGCCCCAGGTCCGGCGTCCATTCTGATGCGTGCCGCCCTGGGCCGGTGCGATGAGATAAGCGAGGTTTTCGACCGCTCGCGCGCGCAGCAGCAGCTCCCAATGGGCCTGGCCGGTGGTGTGGGTGAAGGCGGCGGGCACGCTGATCAGGTCCAGCGGCCCGAGGCCGCGGTAGAGCTCGGGAAAGCGCAGGTCGTAGCAGACCGACAGCCCGACGCGCAGGCCCTCGACCTGGGCCGCCACCGGCGCCTCGCCGGCCTGCAGCACCCGGCCCTCGTCATAGCGCTCGCGGCCGTTGTCGTAGCAAAACAGATGCATCTTGTCGTAGCGCGCGGCCTGCGTGCCATCGGGCGCCCAGACGATGCAGCTGTTGCGCACCCGCGCCGGATCGGCCGTGCGCAGCGGCAGCGTGCCGCCGATGATCCACAGGCCCAGCTCGCGCGCCGCGTCGGCCAGCGCCTGCTGGATGGGCCCGGCGCCCGGGGCCTCGGCAATCGCCAGCTTGTCCTCGTCCTTCAGCCCGATCAGGCAGAAATACTCAGGCAGCGCCGCCAGCCGCGCGCCCTGCGCGGCCGCCTCGGCCAGCCAGTGGCGCGCCCGCGCCAGGTTCAGGGCCACATCGGGCCCGGACACCATCTGGATCGCTGCAATCTTCATCATCGTCAAATCTCCGTTCAGGGCGCCGACGCCGCCGCCTCGGCGCCGGCCTTGCGGTCCACTTTCTCGACCTTGGGATCATCCCAGCTGCCGGTGACATGGAACTCGCGGGTGTTGGCCGCCATCATCGGCTTGCGCAGCACCAGCTGGGCCAGGAAGGTGCCCAGGCCGACGGCCGGATTGATGGCCGCATAGGCCAGCGAGGCGCCACCGGCATTGATCTCGGGCACGACCACGACGCGCAGGTCCTGGGTCTCGCGCGCCAGGTCGGCATGGCCCTCCATCACGACCACCGCCTGCACCCCGCTCATGCGCAGGTTCTCGCTGCTGGCCACGCCGCGCTCGATCTTGATGTCGCCGCCGAAGCCGTCGAAGGCAAAGCCCTCGCTGAACACATCGCGGAAGTCCAGGGTCAGCCGGCGCGGCAGCGACTGCAGACTCAGGATGCCCAGCAACCGGCCCACGCCCGGCTCGGCCTGCAGGAACTGGCCGGCATCCAGCGCCACCTTCAGCTGCCCCCCCATGCTGGGATAGTCCGGGCTCAGCGGCGAGCCCAGCCAGGCGAGCTGACCGGTCAGCTCGCCCTTGCCGCCGCGCAAGACCCGACCCTGGCCGAGGCGCTCCAGCAGATTGCCGGCGTCGGCCACATCGAGCTTCCAGTCCAGCAGCGTGCGCCGCCGCCCCGTGCCGTCGGCCAGCCAGCGGCCGCTGGCATTGAGCAGCGCGTCGGGGTGCTTGAGCTGCAGCTTGTTCAGCCGCCATTCGCGCTGCGCCCCGTGCAGCGAGGCCTCGACCTCGACCCGGCCCAGGCGCTTGCCACGCAGCTCGAAGTCCTCGATCACGATGTCCAGGGTCGGCACGCTGTCGCTGGGTTTTTCCAGCAGGGTGCTGACCTCGTCGGCCTCGCTCTTGGGCAGCGACAACCGCGCCAGCCGCGCGTAGACGCGACCGGGCTGCTTGTCGTGGGCGCTGCGCAGCTCCAGATAGCCGTTGAGTTGCTCGGCGTCCAGATTGATGCGCCAGCTGTGCTGCTCGGGCGCATGGGTGATGCCGGCCACCAGCCGGGTCAGCGTGCGCCCGCCCAGCTGCAGCTCGCGGGCGCGCAGCGCGATCTGGGTCGGCACATAGCCGCCCATTTCTGCAGTCCCGCCCAGGGCGGACGACGCGGCGGCCGTACCGCCCAGCAGGCTTTGCACGCGCGCCTGCCAGGCGTCGAGATCGACCCGGTCCAGCGTCGCCTGCAGGCTCACGCCCTGAGCCGGCAGCGCCGGCAGCTTGTCCTGCAGCGCCAGCGCGCCGGCCAGCACCCGGGGCGGATCGACGCTGATGTCGCGCTGGTACTGGGCCAGCACCAGGCTGCCCAGCTCCAGCCGCAGCTCGTCACGCTTGCCGGCCAGCAGCGTGCTCTGCAGGCGCAGCGGCAGCGCCGCGTCCGCCTCCTTGCGCAGCGGCGCCGGCAGGTCCAGCGACAGGCCTTGCAGGCTGCTCGTCAGCGTGAACTCGGTCTGACCCTCCTTGATGCCCAGCTGCAGGCGGTAGGCGGTCTGCCCGCCCATCTGCTGGGCCAGCCGCGCCGCCAGGCCCAGCTCGCCGGCGCGCCGCAGGCCTTCGGCCGTGACCAGACCCTGGCCGGCAAAGCGCAGGCTGCCGTCGCGCTGGCTGCCGCCCTCGAAAGTGGCGTCGCCGCCCAGCACCCGGGCCGCGCCGCCCTGCACCGTGACGCTGCGGCGGTCGAACTCGATGCGCGCCCGGGCCCCGGCCAGCAATGGCAGCTGCGGCCCCAGCCGCACATCGTTGCCGCCCAGTGTCACGCTGCCCTTGACCGTGCTGCGCTCGACATCGTCGAGCGGGATCTGCAGCGCCAGCTTCAGCGTGGCGGCACCACTGGCCGTGGCGTCCTGCAGGCCCTTGCCTATCCACTCGCCCACCGGCGAGAGCTTGATGAAGCGCAGCAGCTCGGCCATGGGCCCGCGCCCGCTGCCCTCCAGCGCCAGCACCGGGTGCTGCACCAGGTCCTTGATACCGCCGTTGACCGCGCTGAGCTCATAGCCCAGCACCTTGGCGCGGGCATTGCGGATGCGCATGCTGCCGCGCTCGAACACCAGCTCGCCGTTGACCTGCTCCATCGCCGGCCAGCTGGAATCGGGCACATAGGCCAGATCGACATCATGGGCCTGGACCGCGATGCGGAACTGGCCGGCCGGGCTGCTGTCGAAAGGGAAGTCCCACAGATCGCCGCGCACCCGGAACTGCACCTGGCGGCCCTCGCCGCCGCGCACCGCGCGCCGCACATAGTCGCGCGCCTCGCCGCCGACACCCAGCGGCAGATAGCGCGCCACCCGCGCCGCCTTGGCCTGGTCGAGCCGGCCGTTGAGTTCCAGCTGGCCGGGGAAGCGGCCGCCGCGACCGTTGACCGACTGCCCCGCCGGGCCGCCCTCGCCGGTGCGCCACAGCAGCTCCAGCTCGCCGCGCAGATCGTCATTGGCCAGCTTGGCCTCGCTGAGCCGCAGTTCCAGCGCCGGCGGCTTGCCGGCACGGGGCTGGATGCGCCAGTTCAGCATCGCGTTGAAGCGCTGCAAGGGCAGCAACGGTTCCTCGAACACGCCGGGCAGGTCCAGCAGCCCGTCCTGCAGGCTCAGCCGGGCCTGGCCGCCGCCCTCATGCGCTTCGAGCTGCAGGCTGGCGCCGGCCACACCCGGCCGGCCCACGCCCTGCTCGGCCGACTGGGCCGCCAGCTGCAGACCGTCGACCCTGGCCTTGACGCGGTAGCTCGCGGGCGCATCCAGCGGTCCGTCCCAGCGCGCCGTCAGCGCGCTGATCACGCCCTGCGGCGCCAGCTCGTCCAGCCAGTCGCGCTGGGCCTGGCCCAGCGGCAGACGGGTCGCGATCTGGCTCATCAGGGCCAGATCCAGGCGCTGGGCCTGCAGCTCGCCGCCGCTGATCGGCGGCAGCGGCTGGCCGGGCTTGGCGGCGGCCCGCTTGAGCGAGAGCGACCAGTCCGAGCGCGGCCAGGCCAGGCCGTCTGCGCCCTCGAAACCCAGCTGGGTGGCGCTCAGCGAATAGCCGTCGGCGCGCCGCTGCACCGCGAGCCGGCCCTGGATGCGGGTCAGGTCCAGCGGCTCCATCTCGGCCCCCAGGCGCAGGCGCACGGCGCGCAAGCCCACATCGGCACTGACGCTGTTCGGCTGGCCGTCCTTGAACTCGGCCCAGGCGCGCAGCGCGCCGTCGCCCTCCTCCAGCTCGAAAGGCAGGTCCAGATGGCGCTTGAGCTGGCGCAGATCGGCATGCGGCAGGTCGGCATAGAGCTGGCCGCTCCAGTGCTGCAGCTCGGCGGGCCGCTTCAGCAGCGACTGGGTGAAGCGACCGCGCAGGCTGAAGCGCTGGCCCCAGGCCGCCGGCGGTGTGGCATCCAGGCGCAGATCGTGGCGGCGCAGGCCGTTGCGCAGCACCAGGTCGACCGCGCTGAGCTCCAGCGGCGGCGCGGCGCGGCCCTCGTCGACCCAGCGCAGCCGGCCCTGGCGGATCACGAACTCGGGCTGGGAGAAGAACCAGTCGGCCATGTCGTCGCCGGTGCCGGCCGCCGTGGCGCCCTCGTCCAGGCTCAGGCCGGCCACGAACAGCCGGCCCCGGGCATCGCGGCGCACCTCCAGCTCGGGGCCGTCGATCAGCAGCTGCGAAAAGCGCAGTTCCAAGGCCAGCAGCGAGCGCGCCGACAGGGCCGCCGAGACCCTGGGCAGGCGCAGCGCCTCGCGGCCGGCCGGGTCCAGCAAACGCACATCGCGCAGCTCCAGCGCCGGGATCCAGCCGCCCGAGCGCACCTCGATCTGGCCGATGCGCAGCGTCAGCCCCAGGCTTTGCGAGGCCATGCGCTCCAGGTCGGGGCGCCAATCATTGATGTGGGGCAGAATTGCCCAGTGCAAGACCAGCCAGGCCGACAGGAGCAAGCCCCAGGCGAGCAAGACCAGACCGAGAGCCCAGCGGGTCCCCCGCAGCAGCCAGCGGGTGGGTCGCTGTGCAACACGTCTTGCGGCGGCTGAAAAGCTTGCGATGAACGACATGTACGAGGGAGTAGCTCGCGATGGAGCGGAAAACAATATGACCGTGCTTGCATCTCCTTGGGTGCTGCATGCCCATGCCAGCGACGCAGCCCGGCGCTCCCAGGTTGGCGCCGAATCTAGCACAGCGAGCCAGCTGCCATGACGACGGCCGGGCATTCTTTGCAGTCTGAAACAGTCAGCGCCGCGCACAGCCGCTTTGTGCAGCGCATCCGGCGCCGCTACGAGGCCGAGCTGGCGCTGCTGCCGCCGGGCCTGCCGGACCGCGCGGTGATCGAGGCCCTGGTGGCCACCTTGCAGGCCGGCGGCCGGGCGCTGCCCAGCGCCTTGCGGGTGGCCCGCCATCTGGTTCTGGAGCGCCTGGCGGTGCTGGACATCGAGACCGGCGCGGCGATGGAGGACATCACGCTGGCGATGACGCTGCTGGCCGAGACCACGCTGGACCTGGCGCTGGCCGAGGCGCGCAGCGCCCAGGACGCGATCCACGGCGCGCCGCGCAATGCCGAGGGCCAGGTGATCGAGTTCTGGGTCATCGGCATGGGCAAGCTGGGCGCGCGCGAGCTCAATGTCTCGTCCGATATCGACCTGATCTATGTCTACGAGGACGAGGGCGCCACCGACGGCGCCCTGTCCATCAGCGCCCATGAGTACTTCAGCCTGGTCGCCAAGCGCCTGTACACGCTGATCGGCGAGGTCGGCGACGACGGCCAGGTCTTCCGTGTCGACCTGGCGCTGCGGCCCAATGGCAATTCCGGACCGCCGGTGGTCAGCCTGGCGATGCTGGAGGAATACTTCCTGGTGCAGGGCCGCGAATGGGAGCGCTTTGCCTGGCTGAAGAGCCGGGTGGTCGCGCCGCTGGCCAGCCGCAGCAATGGCCGGGCGCTGGCGCTGCGCGCGCTGGTGACACCTTTTGTCTACCGCCGCTATCTGGACTACGGCGTGTTCGCAGGCCTGCGCACCCTGCACCGCAAGATCCGCGACGAGGCGCAAACGCGCGCGGCCGGCCGGCCCGAGCGGGCCAATGATGTGAAGCTGTCGCGCGGCGGCATCCGGGAGATCGAGTTCATCGTGCAGCTGCTGCAGGTGGTGCGCGGCGGCCAGTTCCCCGAGATCCGCACCCGCTCCACCGTCAAGGCGCTGTCGCGAGTGGCGGCGCGAGGGCTGATGAAGCCGGCCACCGCCGACAAGCTGATCGAGGCCTATGTCTTTCTGCGCCGGGTCGAGCACCGCATCCAGTTTCTCGACGATCAGCAGACCCACTGCCTGCCCGGTGCCGACGAAGACCTGGGCTGGATCGCCCGCAGCCTTGGCCTGATCTGCCGCAGCGACACTTGCGAGCTCTTCGACAAGCTCTGCGAGGTGCGCGAGCTGGTGGCCACCGAGTTCGATGCGCTCTTGCACGACGGCCAGGCGCCCAAGCCCGGCGGCTGCAAGAGCGGCGGCTGTGGCGGGCCGGCGCTGCCGGTCGATGCCGAGGAGTTTCTGGAGAAACTGCCGCCCGCGCTGGCCAGCTCGGTGCGCCGCTGGGCCCAGCAGCCGCGTGTGCAGGCGCTGCGCGAGGAATCGCGGCTGCGCCTGGCCAAGCTGGTGGGCCGGGCGGCGCTGGGCGTGCGCGACGGCGAATGCAGCCTCGACGCGGCGCTGCGCTTTGTCGACTGGATCGAGCCGCTGCTGCGGCGCGAGAGCTATCTGGCCCTCTTGGTCGAGCGGCCCTCGGTGCAGACCCGGCTGCTGCGGCTGCTGGGCCTGGCGCGCTGGCCGATGCGCTATCTGATGCTGCATCCGGGCGTGATCGATGAGCTGGCCGACAACCGCCTGCTGGGCGAACGATTCAGCGGCAGCGAGTTCATCGGCGATCTGCAGGACCGCCATGCCGCCTGGGCCCGCTCCGGCGAGGCCGACGAGGAGGCACTGCTGGACACCTTGCGGCGCGCCCACCATGCCGAGGTGTTCCGCACCCTGGTGCGCGATGTCGAGGCCAAAATCACCGTGGAGCAGGTGGCCGACGAGCTCTCGGCCCTGGCCGATGCCACCTTGCAATGCGTGATCGAATGGGCCTGGGCCCGGCTCAAGCAGGCGCATCGTCCGGCCCCCGGCTTCGCGGTGATCGCCTACGGCAAGCTGGGCGGCAAGGAGCTGGGCTATGGCGGCGATCTTGACGTGGTCTTCCTGTTCGACGACGCGGACGAGAATGCCGGAGAGATCTACGGCGCCTTCGTGCGCAAGCTGATCACCTGGCTAACCCTGCGCACCGCCGCCGGTGAGCTGTTCGATATCGACACCGCGCTGCGCCCGAATGGCAACTCGGGCCTGCTGGTGACCAGCATCCAGTCCTTCGAGAACTACCAGACCGGCCGCGGCAGCAACACCGCCTGGACCTGGGAGCACCAGGCCATCACGCGGGCGCGCTTCTGCGCCGGCAACGAGGCGCTGGGCCAGCGCTTCGAGGGCGTGCGCCGCGCGGTGCTGACCGCGCCGCGCGACCCCGCCGCGCTGCGCCAGGAGGTGCTGGCGATGCGCGAGAAGGTGCGCCAGGCCAAGCCGGTGCGGGCCGGCCAGTTCGATGTCAAGCACAGCCCCGGCGGCATGATGGACGCCGAATTCGCGCTGCAGTACCTGGTGCTGATGTTCTCCGGCCAGCACCCGACGCTGCTGGACAACGCCGGCACGATCGCGCTGCTGCAGCGCGCTGAAGGCGTGGGCCTGCTGCCGCAGGGCATCGGCCAGGCGGCCGGCGATGCCTACCGCGAGTTGCGCCGCATCCAGCACCGGGCCCGGCTTGATGAGCAGCCTACCGCCGTCGACGCCGCCAGCCTGGCCGAGCTGGGCCTGGACAAGCAGCGCGACGCCGTGCTGGCCCTGTGGCAAGCGGTGTTCGGCTGAGCCCCTGGGCGGCGCTGGCCGCCCTGCTCGCGCTCGGGGCCCTGCTGGCCCAAAGCTTCCCGACGGCCGGGCTCGACTGGCAGCCGGCGCGGGCCTGGGCCGAGCCCTGGCGCTTCTGGAGCGCCGCCTTTGTGCACTGGAGCGCTCAGCATCTGCTGGCCAATCTGGCCGGCTGCGCGGTGCTGGCCCTGCTGGGCTGGGCGGCGCGGCTGCCGGCGCGGGCCGCGCTGGCCTGGGCCCTGGCCTGGCCGCTGACCCAGGCCGGCCTGCTGCTGCGGCCCGATCTGCTGCACTACGGCGGCCTGTCGGGCGTGCTGCATGCCGGCGTCGCGGTCGCGGTGCTGGAGTTGCTGCGCCGGCCCGGGCGCGAGCGCCTGATCGCGCTGGCCATCGCGCTGGGCCTGATCGTCAAGCTGAGCCTGGAGCAGCCGCTCGGGCCGGCACTGCGCGCGCTGCCCGGCTGGGACATCCTGATCGCGCCGGTCGCGCATCTGAGCGGGGCGGTCAGTGGTGCCGTCATTGGCGCCGTCAGCAGTGCGATCAGCGCGCTTGCGTCGCCGCGCCGCGCCCGGCCGGCGGCATGATGAAGGCATGAACCCCACACAGCGCAAAACCCATCTCGACACCCTGGCCGTCAGCAGCCTGCTGGTCTGCTGCCTGCTGTGGGGGCTGAACCAGGTGGCGGTGAAGGCGGCGCTGAGCGAGATCTCGCCGCTGTGGCAGGCGGGGCTGCGCTCGCTGGGCGCGGCCCTGCTGGTGTGGGCCTGGGCGACAACGCGCGGCATCAAGCTGTTCGAGCGCGACGGCACGCTGGCCGGCGGCCTGCTGGCCGGCGGGCTGTTCGGCCTGGAGTTCGCCTGCATCTTCGCCGGCCTGCAGTACACCAGCGCCTCGCGCATGGTGGTCTTCATCTATCTGAGCCCCTTTGTCGTCGCGCTGGGCATGCCCTTCATCGCCAAGTCGGAGCGGCTGAGCCTGCGCCAGAGCGCCGGCCTGCTCTTGGCCTTCGCGGCGGTGGCCTGGGCTTTTGCGGAAGGCTTCGGCCAGACCAGCGACTCCGGCCGCCAATGGCTGGGTGATGCGCTGGGCCTGCTGGCCGCCTTGCTCTGGGGCGGCACGACCCTGGCGATACGGGCGACCAAGCTGTCGGCGGCCAGCGCCGAGAAGACCTTGTTCTACCAGCTGGGCGTCTCGGGTCTGGGCCTGGTCGCGGCGGCGGCATTGATCGGCGAGACGCTGCCGCTGCAATGGTCGATGCGGCTCTCGGGCCTGATGCTGTTCCAGACCGTGGTCGTCAGCTTTGCCAGCTATCTGATGTGGTTCTGGCTGGTGCGCCACTATCCGGCCACCCGGCTGGCCAGCTTCACGCTGTCGACGCCGCTGTTCGGTCTGCTGGCCGGCGCGCTCTTGCTGGGCGAGAGCATCAGCCTGCGCCTGGGCGTGGCCTTGGTGGCGCTGACGGCCGGCGTGGCCCTGGTCAACAGAAAATAGTCGTCTGTCTCCAGCGCGGCAGTCGCTGCCCGGCGGCCCGCTTAGACTGCCGCCACCCCCAGACCTGCCGGAGACAAACCATGACGATCACGCTGTGCGGCTTCTCGCTGTCCAACTATTACAACAAGGTCAAGCTGGCCCTGCTGGAGAAAGGCATCCCCTTCGAGGAAGAGCTGGTAATGACCAACTCGGCCGATGAGGCGGTGCTGAGCTGCACGCCGCTGGGCAAGGTGCCCTTCATCCGCACGCCGCAGGGCGCGCTGTGCGAGAGCCAGGTCATCATGGACTATCTTGAAGCCCTCCAGCCGACCCCGGCCCTGCTGCCGGCCGACCCCTTCGAGGCGGCCAAGGTGCGCGAGCTGGTGACCTTTGTCGAGCTGCATCTGGAGCTGGTGGCGCGCGAGCTCTACCCGCAAGCCTTTTTCGGCGGCACGGTCAGCGAGGGCACGCAGACCCGTGCCCGCAAGCTGCTGGAAAAGAACATCGCCGGTTTCAAGCGCCTGGCGAAGTTCTCGCCCTTTATCGCCGGCGAAAGCTTCACGCAGGCCGACTGCGCCGCCTGGGTCAGCCTGCCCCTGGTCGCGATGGCCTCCAAGGCGGTGCTGGGCGAGGACCTGCTGGCGGCCGGCGGCGTCGACTGGAAGCCCTATATCAAGCGGATCGGCGAGCGCCCCAGCGCGCAGAAAGTGGCGGCCGACCGCAAGGCCGACCAGGATCGCTTCGCCAAGGCCTGAAACCTGCCCTCCCCCTGCAATCGCGGGGGAGTCCGTTCGGCCATGCCCCGGTGACACGCAGGATTCACGGTCTTGCTGAAGGATGGCGCCATGCTGCCAGACAGCATCCATCAGCCCATCCAATCCGGGAGAACCCACAGTGTCCAAACAATTCCTCGCCATCGTCGCCCTGGGCGCCGCCAGCCTGTCCGCCAACGCAGCCATCGAGCTGGGCGAAGGCGCTCTGAGCTATCAGCAGAACTTCGACAGCCTGGCCAGCAGCGGCAGCACCGGCACCGCACTGCCGACAGGCTGGGCCTTTGCCGAGACCCTTGCCAACGCCAATGCCAGCTACGGCGTCGGTGATGGCGGCAGCAATGCCGGCAACACCTACAGCTTCGGCAGCGCCGGCAGCAGCGACCGCGCGCTGGGCAGCCTGCAATCCGGCAATCTGCTGACGGTGTTCGGCGCCTCCTTCACCAACCAAGCCAGCCGCGCGATCGACAGCCTGGCGATCAGCTACACCGGCGAGCAATGGCGCCTGGGCACCACCGGCCGCGCCGACCGCCTGCAGTTTCAGTACAGCACCGACGCCAGCTCGCTGAACACCGGCAACTGGACCAGCGTCAGCGCGCTGGACTTCGGCTCCGTCGTCACCACCGGCAGCGCCCGCGCCCTGAACGGCAACAGCAACAGCGCCGCCGTCTCCGGCAGCCTGAGCGGCCTGAGCCTGGCCCAGGGTGCCACCGTGTGGCTGCGCTGGACCGACTTCAACGCCAGCGGCGCCGACGACGGCCTGGCCGTCGACAACTTCAGCCTGAACGCCACCTTGGCCCCGGTGCCCGAGCCAAGCAGCTACGCGCTGCTGCTGGCCGGCCTGGGCGCGATCGGCTTCGTCGCACGCCGCCGTCGCGGCTGACACGCGCTTCAGTGCAAACCTGCGCCACCTGGCAAGGGTTTGCACGGCCCTCATTCAGGGTGCCGGCCACTCGATCTTCGCCCCCTAAACTGCCGCCGCAGCGCCCGACAAGAAAACCAGGGGCGCCGCTACCACGTCGACAACAGGGAGGAAAGCGATGATCCAAAAAACCCAGGCGCTCACGCGCCTGCTGGCAGCCTGCGGGCTGCTCCTGGCGAGCGCCACCGCCGTGGCGCAATTGCCCAGCTTCCAGTTGGACTGGGTGCAGAGGACCGGCACGGCCACCACCCTGGACAGCATCGATGTCGGCTTGCGCCTGTCGCTGGCACCTGGGCAGGCGGGCATGTCACTAGATCCGGCGAATTACCTGAGTCTGAGCGACCTGCCGCTGGGCACGCACATTGATGATGACGGCCAGGGCCATCAGGCAGCATTCGCGAGTATTGACTGGAGTCAGACTCGGTACGGTTCCAGCCTTCGCTGCTACAACAGTTTCGATGCGTCCTGTGGTCTTGGAGAACCAAATCCGTATCGGACCGAATGGCACTTTGGCGGTGACGGCGATCCTGCCCGTCTTGGCATCCTCGACCTGCCGCAAATGTCTTTGCGGCAGGTCGAGTTCATTGACTTCTATCGCTATCGATTCGTCCCGGGCAGCGCAGTGACTCCAGGGCAGTATCGACTGAGCAGCGCTGATATCCGACTGCATGTCGCCGGGTACGACCAAGGCGGTAACGCTCTGCGCGCTACGGTCCCATTGACCTCCATCTGCCCAGCAGCCCAGCCGGATTGCGCCTTCGTGCGCACCGTCACCGCTGTGCCAGAACCTTCCACCTGGGGTCTGATGAGCGCAGGATTGCTGCTCATCGTCGGCGCGGCTCAGCGGCGCAGAAAGCGCCAAGCCTAAACACGCCGCAGCTGTCGGGTTGCGCTGAATGTTGAACCGGGCCCTGTTGACCATCAATCGCTTGGCGCGGTTTATCTCGCCGCAGTCTGAATCCGTGTCTCACTGAAGTTTGAATTCACGGGCTCTTGTCTCGCTGTAGTTTGAACTTTCGATCGGCGTTGCTGGCGAGTTCGGAACGTCGGCGCAGACCAGCATGCCCCTCGGAACGACGGCAACAGCCTCGGGCCGTGCATCCAGCCACACATGGCCTCGGAGTTGCGCCGCAACGATGTGCTCCCTCCCCAGACGAGAATGACCTTGGACCGGCGAAAGTCCAGGGGCGTCGGTAACGAGCTACAACTTCAGGGAGCGCACCGGCGGTGCAATGATGGTCATGATGAAGAACAACCACGTCCTGATTGACTACGAGAACATCCAGCCCGATGTAGCCCGCCTTCTCGCACAACCCGTCTTCAAGGTCTGGATATTTGTCGGTGCCCAGCAAAACAAGGTCAAGTTCGACCTGATTGAGCTAGTTCAGAAGAAGGGCTCCGACGCGAAGGTCATCAAGATGAGCGCCAGCGGGCCCAATGTGCTGGACTTCCACATGTCGTTCTACCTGGGCGAGCTCGTCGCCAAGGATCCAGAGAGTTTCTTGCACGTGGTGACCGGCGACGGCGGCATGGATAGGCTGCTGGAGCACCTACGGGACCGCGGGATGAAGGTCCAACGTCACAAGTCAGTCGCCGACATCCCCCTCATCAAGCCGTCGCCGCATGTCCCCAAAGAGGAGAAGCTTTCGCGCGCTATGGAGTACCTGATCAATCGTGGCGTTCAGCGTCCTGCCTCGCTGAAGACGCTCAGGGGCTCGATCAGCGCGCTCTTCCAGCCTAAATTGGACGAGTCGGAAGTGATGACCCTGATTGGCGTGCTGGCCGAGCACGGAGTACTAGCCGTCGATGGCACAAAGGTCGTCTATGGGTTGCCCGACTGACAGTACACCCTGGTTTGCGTAGCCTTGGCCACTGAATTCTGGATACGAGTAGTGTGGTCCACCGCAATGGCTACCGCTACTGCAGGTAGTAGGCGCGTATCGCATCACCATCCAGCGGCGTAACTGTGGAGTCGCGAGCTGTGCCGAAGCGCGTTTCGGCCTTCGTCGGGTCGTCCACCAGCGAGCCGCGGGCACGCGCGTGCAGCGACATGAGCGTGTGCAAGTCGGGCTTCACCATTTCATGCAGCGCGCGCAGCATCAGCGACACCCCAGCCAGGTTGCCCGCAACGCTATTGGCAAAGCGCGGGTGCTCCCTCAGCGCTATATCTGCCCAAAGCACTTCGCGACGCTGCAGGTCCAGCACCAGCGGCAGACTGATGTGAGCGTCGGAAGCTAGGTCTACCCGGTCCACCACGGTACGAGCCTCGAAGGGCTCGCCTGAGTTCAGGTCCGTACGCGACATCCAGCCAGCGAAGCATTCCGGCAGGTCGCAATAGGCTTGGCCCGAGTAGCTGTTGACGCTCATCATCACGAACCGCACGCCACGGGCACGTAGCATTTGCAGGTCCAGATCGATGAACTCAGCCGCGCCCTTCGGCGCATCGACGATATCGCCGCTGTGGTAAGCCCCCCAGCTGCGCAGGTTGTAGAACGCGATGGTGTCAACGTAGCGGTAGTCATCACCGTACAGCACCACGGAGAGGTCGATGTCCACCCGCGAACGGCCGTTCATCCACCAAAGGAAGAGCCTGACGAAGCCAACCTCGGGCATCGGGATGCGGCTGCCACGCGCGAAGGTGCGCAGCGTCTTGGACGCAGCACGCTGCGCCAGCGGCACCACGTAGCTCGCCAATGCGGGGTCCACGTAGCAGCGCCCCAGCGATGGCAACTGCGCGAAGCGTGCCAGCAACGCTGCTTCGCAGCCCTGCACCACCTGTTGTGCGACGCGCGCGTCGATGGCAACGCGATGGTCACTAAGGGCGAACACGTTAGCAATTTCGCCCTTCGGAAAGAAGACACGCAGCCGCCCTTGCTCAGCGCGCGCCTTGAAGTGCGCCAGCACTTGCAGCAGCACGGCGGTTGATACGCGTGGCGCCAACTCGGCAAAGCGGCTCAGCAACGCCTCGGGATGGCCGCTCTTGCGCAACAGCAAATCCAGCCGGCGGGCGTACTCGCCGGGACGCGCCTGCAAGGCCTGCGCCGCGCCGGCAACATCGCCCACGGCCAAGGCCTGTTCCACACGGCTGTTGAAGCTCGTGAAGGGCTGACCATCGCGAATCACGGCAAACGCAGCGGCAGTCTTCGGGTAGCGCTCGGCATGCTCCCCCGGGTGCAGTCGCTCGCCTAGGCGCTTGAATGGCTCCGCCCGACGGCGCATGTCTTCTGTCAGGCCAACACAGCCCTCCATCAAAGCCAGCAGCAGCCGGCGCTGGCGACGCGGGAACCGGGCGAAGCGCGTAGATGCAGCCAGCGACACATCACCACCCGACAGGCCCACGGCCAGGCGCAGCACGTCCGTTCCCGTGCGGAAATGTGTTTCGACAAAATGCTGTGTGCGCTCGTCGTCGCCCACATGCAGCATCAGTTGGGCACCAATGAGCGCCAGATTCTCCTTGAACGGGAACTTGGCCGGCAGAAGGCGGAACACGTCGGCGCGGTACTGTCGCACAAACCAAGTCAGGTCAGCTTGATCTTGCGCGGACAGCGATGCACCCGCTCCCGCCAGCCGCGTACAGATGGCTTCGAAGTCCTCCACCGATCCCAGTTCAACGATCAGCGGGGCGCGGTTGTGCAGCAGCGGCGGGCGTTGTCCGTCCGTTGCTGGCATGCGTCGCAGGCTCACGTAGTGACTCAGCGCGCTCAAATAGAGCTCGGCTTCTGTCATCGCCATCACCTGCGCGGGGAACCCGGGATACAACGGCTCGTGCTGACGGTGCGCCCCCAGGAGCTTACGGATATCCTGAGTGATACCACGCAACATTCGCGCCGCTTCCTCGGGCGAAAGGGTAGACAGGCGCGAGACCACTTCATCGGCCAACACAAATCCCAGCACCTCGATCTCCTTGAGCATCGTGGCAATCTGTTGCAGTGTGGCGCCGCCCGTACCGGGGCGCACATGCAGCCGCGAGCGGCGGCGCAGGTAGATTTCGTTCATCGTTCCGTCCCTGGAAACAAGATCGCCTGCTCAAAGGCAGGCGATGAGCGGGAAGCGGGGGCCCTAGGTTCAGAGGTTTTAGAAGGAAGGACCCCCATAGCCGCATTGGAATCATACCGCCCTCTGTCCGCGCCTCTCGTCGGGTATCGCGCCTCGGCTATCTACTGAACCAGGGCAATTCAGTTCAAACGGCCATGGATTGCGAGCTTCGAGAAATCAGGTCGCTTCGAGCACTCGCATCTCGATGCGAAATCACGCCGCCGTAGCCATGTTGACCAACGCATCGAGGCCAAACAGGTGGATCCTGCCGAGCATCAGTTCAGAGATACGCGGCTGAGTCACCCCGAAGAGCCTGGCGGCCTACGCTTGGCTCATTGCGGTACCGACTTACGCCTGCCACAGTCAAAGGGGCATCGCTCATCGTAGAAAGCCCCGACAGCACAATCCAGAAGGCCGCACGCGGCCCAAAGCGGTCTTCTGCGGAGCGCCAACTTAAGCGCAAACAGTTCCAAACTCAGCGCAAACCGACACCCGGCACCGGGAGGTCGCCGGGCCCTGCAGTTCATCCTGCCGCTGCTGCAGTCTGTCGGCCCGCACTAGGGCGACAGCTGGGCTCTTGTTATGGTGTGCTACATCAGCAACACACAAGGCCCACGCCATGCAGCGCTGGAACGATTCAAGCCCGATTTACCAACAGCTCGCCGACCGTCTGGCGGTGCAGCTGCTGGACGGCAGCCCGCCCGAGGGTGAGGCCCTGCCCTCGGTGAGGGCGCTGGCCAGCCAGTACCTGATCAATCCGCTGACCGTCAGCCGGGCCTTGCAGGCGTTGGTGGACAACGGCCTGGTCGAGCCGCGCCGCGGCCTGGGCATGTATGTGCAGCCCGGAGCCCGGTCACGCCTGCTGAAAAGCGAGCGCGAGCAGTTTCTGCAGCAGGAGTGGCCGGCTCTGCGTGCCAAACTGCGCCGCCTGGGCCTGAGCGCCAAGGATCTGAACTGGGAAGAACAGCAATGAGCGATCACAACAACCCCCTCGTCGAGGCGCGCGGACTGAGCCTGCGCTATGGCAGCAAGACCGCCATCGACGACATCAGCTTCACGATCCCCAAGGGGCGCGTCGTCGGCCTGCTGGGCCATAACGGCGCCGGCAAGACCTCGCTGATGAAGGCCCTGGTGGGCCTGCTGCCGGCGCAAGGTGAGCTGACGGTGCTGGGCCTGAACCCGGGCCGGCAGCGCGAGACCTTGCTGCAGAACATGAGTTACATCCCCGACGTGGCCGTGCTGCCGCGCTGGGCCAAGGTGTCCGAGCTGATCACCTTGATGAGCGGGCTGCAGCCGCGCTTCTCGGCCGAGCGCGCCCGCGCCCTGCTCAAGCGCACCAGCGTGGGCCTGAACGACAAGGTCAAGAGCCTGTCCAAGGGCATGGTGACCCAGGCCCATCTGGCGCTGATCGCGGCGATCGACACGAAGCTGATGATCCTCGACGAGCCGACGCTGGGCCTGGATGTGATGTCGCGCAAGAGCTTCTACGAGATGCTGATCGACGAGTGGTGTGACGGCGAGCGCAGCGTGCTGATCTCGACCCACCAGGTCGAGGAGATCGAAACCCTGCTGAGCGATGTGATGATGCTGGACATGGGCCGGCTGGTGCTGAACATCAGCCTGGAGGAGATGGACTCGCGCTTTGTCGCGCTGAGCCATGACCCGGCCGCCGCCGACGCGGTGGCCGCCGCCCATCCGCTGCTGCGCTACCGCCAGCAGGGCCGGCCGGCGGCGCTGTTCGACGGCGCGCCGCCCCCTCAGCTCGAAGCGATGGGCCAGCGCTTTCGGCCCAGCCTGGTCGACCTGTTCATGGCGCTGACGCGCAAGCCCGAAATGCAGTCATCCAGCAGCCAAGCCTGAGGAGCAAGAATCATGTGGACACGCTTTCAAACCCTGATGCTGCGCGAGTGGATGCAGCACCGCCAGGGCTGGCTGCTGGTGATGCTGCTGCCGCCGGCGATCTTTCTGGCCCTGCTGCCCTTCGGCCAGGTCGAGCTCGAGATGGCCGAGCTCTCACCGCTGGCCCTGGCCGCCGTGGCCACCGCCCTGTGCGCCGTGGCCGTCACCGGCCTCAGCTGGGGCGCGGTGATGCTGCAGCTGCCCGGCCTGGCGCGGCGCGACAGGCAGGACCGCTCGATCGAGTTCTGGCTCTCGCTGCCGGCCGGCCATGGCGAGAGCATAGGCGCGACCCTGGTGATGCATGTGTTGCTGCTGCCGCTGCTGGCCCTGCTGGTGGGCAGCGTGCTGGGCCTGGTGATTGCGGCCGGCGTCGTCGTCAAGCTGGGCGGCCTCGCTGCGCTGGCCGATGTGTCCTGGGTAGCCCTGCTGGCGGCCGGCCTGGCCGGCCTGGCGCGCCTGGCCCTGGGCCTGGTGCTGATGAGCTTGTGGTTATCCCCGCTGTTCATGATCCTGATGGCGGCCTCGGCCTGGCTCAAGCGCTGGGGGGTGCCGGTGGTGATCGCCGCGGTCGTGATCGGCGGCAATGTGCTGAACAAGGTCTACGGCAACCCCATCGTCTGGAATCTGCTGGGCGCGCAGGCGGAGGGTGCGGGGACGGCCTTCACCAACCACGAGGGCGAACTCGACGCGCTGCGCCACTCGAGCGGCGGCGTCGCCGAGTTCGGCGGCGGCGTGGCCCGCTGGGCGCTGCAGGACTCGCTGGCGGCGCTGCAGAACCTGGCGTCGCCCCATCTGCTGGGCGGCCTGCTGGTGGCGGCGGCCTGCTTCGGGCTGCTGGTGCTGCGCCGCAGCCGGCCCTGATCAAGAACGGCTCGCGAAAAAAACAAAGCCCGCTGCTGCGGGCTTTCTGAGTTCAGGCCGTCTGCGGCCCGGCCGCTGCGGCGGCCACCTTGGCCGCCATCTCCTTGCGGAAGCGGTTGAGCTCCTGCACGCTAGCGAAGCTGCGCTCCATCAGCAGGCTCATATTGTGGAGGATGCGCTCCACCACCTTGTTCTCCCAGACCGCGTCGAACTGGATCTGCTTGTCCAGCCAGTGCTCCAGCCACTCGGGGTCGGGCACGCGGCTCTGAATGGTGTCGCGCGGGAACAGCGCGGCGTTGACCCGCAGATTGGAGGGGTGCAGGGCCTGGGCCGTGCGGCGCGCGCTGGCCATCAACACCCCCACCTTGGCAAACGCGGCCCGGGCCTCGTCGCCGAACTTGCTCATCGCCCGCTTCATATAGCGCAGATAGGCGCCGCCATGGCGGGCCTCGTCACGCGCCAGGGTTTCATAGATCGCCTTGATGACCGGCTCGGTATGCCACTCGGCCGCGCGCCGGTACCAGTGGTTCAGCCGGATCTCGCCGCAGAAATGCAGCATCAGCGTCTCCAGCGCCGGCGCCGGGTCGAAGTCGAAGCGCACCTCGTGCAGCTCATCCTCGGTGGGCACCATATCGGGACGGAAGCGCCGCAGATACTCCATCAGCACCAGCGAGTGCTTCTGCTCCTCGAAGAACCAGACGCTCATGAAGGCCGAGAAGTCGCTGTCATCACGGTTGTCGCGCAGAAACATCTCGGTGGCCGGCAGCGCCGCCCACTCGGTGATCGCGTTCATCTTGATGGTGCGCGCCTGATCGTCGCTGAGTCGCTCGGTGTCGAACTTGTCCCAGGGGATGTCCGTGTCCATATTCCAGCGCACCGCTTCCAACTGCTTGAAAAGTTCGGGATAAAGCATGATCCGTCCTCGGTTGGTCGGGGCCGATTTTATGCCCGGCCCGCCCGCCAGCGCTGCACCTGCGGCCCGATGGCCGCGAGATCGGCGATATGCAGCAGCCCAGTATGGGGGCTGCGCTTTTGCAGCGCGGCGCTATTGCCGCCGGCCCAGAGCTCGAGCGCGGCCGGCAGGCGCCCGCGCAGCTCGGCCAGCGCCTCGGCCACCGGGCCGGCCGCCAAATAGCCGCTGAAGCTCAGGGCCACGATATCCGAGCGGTGGGCGGCGGCCGCCAGCACGATGTCGCCCAGCGGCGTCTGCACGCCCAGCGACAGGCATTGGCAGCCCTCCAGCGCCAGCAGGGCCTCGGCCATCAGCAGGCCCAGGCCGTGCTGTTCGCCCGGCAAGGTGGTCAAGAGCACCCGCGGCCGCTCGGCCCGCGCCAGCTGCGGCACCGCCTGGATGGCCTGGCGCAGCACCAGCTGCACCGACTCGCTGTAGATGTGTTCCTCAAACACCTGCAGCTCGCCGCGCATCCAAAGCTCGCCCACCTGCGTAGTCAAGGGGGCGATGAGTGACACCACCCCCTCCCCCAGCCCCGAGCGCAGCAGCGCCTGCGCCAGCATGCGGCGCAGGCCGTCGACATCATGAACTCGCAAGGCATCGATGAAAGGCTGCAGCTCGGCCGCCGCCGGGCCGGCCAGCCGGGCCTGCTGCTGCGCCTGGTCAAGCAGCGATTGCAGGCTGAGGACATCGGCCGGCACCAGGCGCCCGGCGCGGTGGCCCAGGTCCAGCAAGCGCTTGATCAGGCGCAGCTTCGCCACCTGCTCGGGCGGGTAGGCGCGCTCGCCCAGCGCATCGCGCAGCGGCTGCGGGAACTGGTAGCGACGCTCCCAGATGCGCAGGCTGTCCTTGCTGATGCCGGTATCCCGCTCGACGGCGGTGATGCCCAGCAAGACCGGCGACTCAGCCATGCGTGATCCCGAGGATTTGCTTGCGATTGAATAATTTGTCTTGGACAAACATGAGACAAAACCAAAATATTGGCTTAGTATGGACGTAACAAGTCGATTTGACTAGGACAAACAATGAACAGACGACTCGCATTGTCCATCGCCACCGGCCTGCTGCTGGGCCTGGGCAGCGCCTGGGGCCAGAGCTGCCCGGCCCTGCTGCAGCGCGAGATGCCGCGCCTGCAGGATGAGAAGCCGCAGCCGCTGTGCCAGTACGCCGGCAAGGTGCTGCTGGTGGTCAACACCGCCAGCTTCTGCGGCTTCACCGGCCAGTACAAGGCGCTGGAGACCTTGTCGCAGCGCTATGGCCCGCGCGGTCTGGTGGTGCTGGGCTTTCCGTCCAATGACTTCAATCAGGAGGGTGGCAGCAACAAGGAGATCGCCGAGTTCTGCGAGAACACCTTCAACGTCAAGTTCCCGATGTTCAGCAAGACCAGCCTGAGCGCCGGCAAGTCCGACAGCAACGGTCTGATCCTCGACCTCGCCAAGCGCAGCGGCCAGGCGCCGAAGTGGAACTTCCACAAATACCTGGTGGCCCGTGATGGCGCCGAGGTGCTGAGCTATGCCTCGGCCACCGATCCGCTGAGCCGGCCCTTCACGCTCGAGCTCGAACGCCTGCTCGCCAAGCCTTGAAATGGCCGGAACCCGCCCCATGTCCATGACTGTTGTATCGCCCGCAGCACTTGTACCCACTACCGGGGACAGTGCAGCGGAACTCGCCGCCAAGCCCTCGTTCAGCGGTTACAAAAGCTTGGCAACACCGTTGTGGCCGCAGGTCTTGGAGGAGTCTGCAAAACAACTGTTCTCAGCCGCGCGTCAAAGCGCTAAAGTCAAACCAGAATTTAGGTCGCAAGATCGCCTCTGCGAAGAGGTCGAAATCCCGGAGCCCTTCTCCTCCTCCTCCCTCCCTCCCTCGTTGGCTTCGGGGCGTCTTGCAACCTCTTTTATGTCCGGGGCTTCCGTCGCAGGCGGAAGCCCTCTTCATTTGCGGCGCCAACCGCTGGGCGCGGCCGCCCACGCCGAGACGCTGGCCCCTTTTCTCGCCGGCCTGAGCCAGCCGGGCGCCGCGCCGGCCGGGTCGCAGCGACGCATCGCGGTGGTCGGCTCGGGCATCAGCGGGCTGTCGGCCGCCTGGGCGCTGAGCAGCCAGGCCCAGGTGAGCCTGTTCGAGGCCGGCGACTACTTCGGCGGCCACACCCACAGCGTCGACGTCGAGCTGCAGGGGCAGCACTGCGCGGTCGACACCGGTTTTCTGGTCTTCAACGAGCGCACCTATCCGCTGCTGATCCAGCTGTTCGCGCAGCTGGGTGTGCAGACGGCGGCCAGCGAGATGTCCTTCTCGGTGCAGCTGCCGAAACAGGATCTCGAGTGGAGCGGCAGCAATCTGAACACCGTGTTCGCGCAGCGCCGCAATCTGGCGCGGCCAGCTTTCTGGCGCATGCTCAAGGACCTGCTGCGCTTCAATCAGCTGACGACAGCACTCGCCGAGCAAGGCAGCGAGGCCGCGCTGGCCCAGCCGATCGCGGCCTTTCTCGACGAGCAGCGTTTCGGCCCCGAGTTCCGCGACTGGTATCTGCTGCCCATGGTCGCCTGCATCTGGTCCTGCCCGACCGCGCAGATGCTGAGCTTCCCGATCAGCACGCTGATCCGTTTCTGCCACAACCACGGCCTGCTGCAGGTGACGAACCGGCCGCAATGGTTCACGGTGCGCGGCGGCGCCCGCCACTATGTGGACCGGCTGCTGCCGCGCATCGCCGACCGCCGCCTCAACACGCCCGTCACTGCGGTGCGCCGCCTGCCCGACGGCGGTGTGCAGCTGGCCACCGCGCATGGCAGCGAGCGCTTTGACGCGGTGGTGCTGGCCACGCACAGCGATCAGTCGCTGCGCCTGCTGAGCGAGGCCGCGCCGGCCGAGCGCCAGATCCTCGGCGCCATCGGCTATCACCGCAACCGCGCTGTGCTGCATACCGACACCGCGCTACTGCCGCGCCGCCGCCGCGCCTGGGCGGCCTGGAACTACGAACACGGCGGCGGCCGGCAAGAGCAGCAGGCCGTCTGCCTGCACTATCTGCTCAACCGATTGCAGCCCCTGCCCTGGCAGCAGCCGGTGGTCGTCTCGCTGAATCCGGTGCGCGAGCCCCGGGCCGAGCAGGTGCTGGGCGAGTATGACTATGCGCACCCGGTCTTCGACCATGCCGCCACCCGGGCCCAGCAACGCCTGGGCGAGATCCAGGGTCAGGGCGGGCTGTGGTTCTGCGGCGCCTGGACGCGTTACGGATTCCATGAGGACGGCCTGCTCTCGGGCCTGACGGTGGCGCAGCGCCTGATGGCCAGTTGGGCCGCCACCACCAGGGCAGGCACATGAAGACCTGGCCGACCCAGGCCCTGATAGCACACGGCCCGGTGCACCACGGCCGACTGCGCCCGCGGCCGCACCGCTTCAGCTATGCCAGCTACTTCCTGATGCTGCCGATGCGCGCGCTGCGCGCGCAGGCCTGCGCGGCGCTGAACCGCAACAGCTGGGGCTGGCTGAGCTTTCACGATGCCGACCACGGCGACGGTGGCCCCGACGCGCTGGCCTGGCTCGATGGGCTGCTGGCCTGCGAGGGCATCACGGATGCCGATGGCGAGGTCTGGCTGCATTGCTTCCCGCGCGTGCTGGGCTATGCCTTCAAGCCGGTCAGCTTCTGGTACTGCCACCGTGCGGACGAGAGCCTGGCCGCCATCGTCGTCGAGGTCAACAACACCTTTGGCGAGCGCCACTGCTATCTGCTGGCCGGGCCCGAGCTGGCCTATGGCCGCGAGCTGAGCGCCGCCAAGGTCTTCCATGTCTCGCCCTTTTGCCGGGTCGCGGGCCGCTACCGCTTCCGCTTCCTGCACACCGGCATGCGCACGGTTGCACGCATCGCGCATGAGGACGAGCAGGGGCCGCTGCTGACAACCAGCATCTCCGGCCAGCTGCAGCCGCTGACCCGCTGCAGCGCGCGCGCGGCCTTCTTCGCCCACCCGGCCTTCAGCCTGATGCTGATGGCCCGCATCCACTGGCAGGCCTTGCGCCTGTGGCTCAAGCGCACCCCTTTCTTCGGCAAACCCGCCGCACCGACCCGGTTTCTGACCCGCTAAGCAGCCCGTCCATGAACTCCTCCACGCTCACCTCCTCGTTCAGCCTGCCGGGCAGCGCACCCGCAGCCGCACGCACCGTGTTCAAGCTGCTGGCCCGGCTGCAGCACGGCAGCCTGGATGTGCAACTGCCCGACGGCAGCTCGGCGCACTTCGGCGGCGCCGAGGGCCCGCGCGCCGCGCTGCGCATCCGCAACTGGGCCGTCTGCGGCGCCGCGCTGAAGAGCGGCGACATCGGCTTCGCCGAGAGCTATGTGGCCGGCCACTGGAGCACGCCCGATCTGTGCGCGCTGATGGAACTCTTCATCCGCAACCGCGAGGCGCTGGAGGCCGTGGTCTATGGTCGCTGGTGGGGCGCGCTGGCCTACCGGCTCAAGCACTGGCTCAACCGCAACAACCGCGCCGGCAGCCGCAAGAACATCCACGCCCACTACGACCTCGGCAACGATTTCTACCGGCTCTGGCTGGACCCGACGATGAACTACTCGAGCGCCTGGTTCGAGGGCGACCGGCGCCGGCCGCTGCCCGAGGCGCAGCAGGCCAAGATGCGCCGCGCGCTCAATGAGTGCCAGGTCTTGTCCGGCCAGCGCGTGCTGGAGATCGGCTGCGGCTGGGGCGCGCTGGCCGAGTGTGCGGCGCGTGACTTCGGCGCGAAGCTGACCGGCGTCACGCTGTCCAGCGAACAGCTGGCCTGGGGACAGGACAGGCTGCAGCGCGCCGGCCTGGCCGCCGAGCTGCGCTTCCAGGACTATCGCGACATCGCCGACCCGGCCTTCGATGCCATCGTCTCGATCGAGATGTTCGAGGCGGTCGGCCGCGAGTACTGGGAGGGCTACTTCAGATGCGTGCACGACAAGCTCAAGCCCGGCGGCCGCGCCTGCATCCAGAGCATCACGATCCGCGACGATCTGTTCGAGCGCTACACCCGCTCCAGCGACTTCATCCAGCAGTACATCTTCCCCGGCGGCATGCTGCCCAGCCCGAGCCAGTTCCGCGCCCAGGCGGCCAAGGCGGGGCTGCGCGTCGTCAACGAGCTGGCCTTCGGCGCCGACTATGCCGAGACGCTGCGGCGCTGGCGCGAAGACTTCATGCAGCGCGATGCCGAGGTGCGCAAGCAGGGCTTCGACACCCGCTTCATACGCTTGTGGGAGTTCTACCTCGCCTATTGCGAGGCGGCTTTTGCGACCGGCAGCACCGATGTGATGCAGTTCACCCTGATCAGGGACTGAGATGGACCGCCGCCTTGCCTCACTGGCCCTGATCGCGCTGCCGCTGGCCGCCCAGGCCCAGCCCGCCGAGCTGCCCGGCTGGAAGCTACAAGGCCAGGGGCAGATGCGCTTCTTCGGCCTGCTGGTCTATGACATCCGGCTCTGGGCCACGAGCCGGCCGGGGCCGCAGTGGTGGACCGCGCCGCTGGCGCTGGAGCTGCAATACGCGCGCAGCCTGAAGGGTGCCGAGATCGCCAAACGCTCGCTGCTCGAGATGCGCCGCCAGCAGACGATCGACGACACCACGGCCCAGCGCTGGCTGACCGAGATGGAGGCCGCCTTCCCCGATGTCAAGGCCGGCGACCGCATCAGCGGCCGGCACGAGCCCGAGGTCGGGGCCGACTTCTTCGTCAACGGCGCGCTGTCGCGGCGCATCGCCGACCCGCTGTTCAGCCGCCTGTTCTTCGGCATCTGGCTGGCGCCGCAGACCTCGGAGCCGGCGCTGCGCAGCCGGTTGCTAGGGCCCGGCTCATGAAGCCGCTCGACGGCCTGCGCTACGGGGCGCTGGGCTTCCCGCTGGCCTTTGTCGCGCTGCCGCTGTACGTGACCCTGCCGGCCCACTATGCGCAGCAGTACGGCGTGGCGCTGGCCGCGCTGGGCGCGGTGCTCTTGGGCGCCCGGCTGTTCGATGCCCTGGTCGACCCCTGGATAGGCCGGCTGGCCGACCGCTGGCTGAATCGGCGCAGCGCGCTGGCGCCAATGGCGGTGGCGGCCCTGCTGCTGGCTCTGGGTTTCGTGCTGCTGTTCTTTCCGCCGACGCTGAGCCAGGCCGGCTATCTGGGCTGGTGCGCGGCGACGCTGGTGCTGAGCTATCTGGGCTATAGCGTGCTGGCCGTGATGCACCAGGCCTGGGGCGCGCGGCTGGGCGGCGACGGCCTGCAGCAGACCCGCGTCGTCGCCTGGCGCGAGGGCCTGGCGCTGGTCGGTGTGATCAGCGCCAGCCTGCTGCCCTCGCTGCTCGGCATGGCCTGGACCAGCGCGGCGCTGGCACTGGGCCTGTTGCTGGGCCTGGCCTTGCTGCGGCGGGCGCCGCGCGCACGGCCCAGCGAGCGCAGCGCGGCCGAGCAGG
>NZ_JAQOWX010000159.1:0-10259 GCF_028462495.1 Paucibacter sp. XJ19-41 | reverse complement strand
GCGCAGCGCCGCAGCGCGGCCCAGCTGGCCGCGATGCAGGAGGCGCTGGCCGCGTTTGCCGCCGCCGCCGAGGCCGGGCGGGATGCGGTGGCGGCCGATTTCCAGTTCCATCTGGAGATTGCCCGTGCCACCGGCAACCCGCACTTCGAGCAGCTGATGGGCACGCTGGGCGCGCCCAGCATCCCGCGCGCACGCCTGCCGGGCCTGGACAGCGTGGCCCCGGCCGAGCGCCTGGCCTATCTGACGCGCGTCAACGCCGAGCACCAGCACATCCTCGACGCGATCAGCGCCCAGGACCCCGAAGCCGCCCGCGCGGCGATGCGCACCCATCTGGCCAACAGCCGCGAACGCAGAAGGCGGGCGGCGCTGGCTGTCTAGCCTCAACGGCAGGGCGTGGTGTTGCCCGAGGCCGGGCAGGGCGGCGGCAGCACGGGTGCCTGCTGCGCCCGGCGCCGCTCCATTCGCGCCTGGTTGCGTGCGGCCAGGGCTTCGCTCTCGCGCTGGCGGACGATGCGCTCGCCTTCTAGCGGGTCGGCCGCGCTGTGCATGCCCTCGGCGCGCAGGCGCTCCTTTTCCGCGTTCGAGCCGCTTTGCGCTTCCTGGGCCTGGCGGCTCAGCGCCCAGTCCTCGGCGGTGTAGCGCCCCTGGCCNTGCGCTCGCCTTCTAGCGGGTCGGCCGCGCTGTGCATGCCCTCGGCGCGCAGGCGCTCCTTTTCCGCGTTCGAGCCGCTTTGCGCTTCCTGGGCCTGGCGGCTCAGCGCCCAGTCCTCGGCGGTGTAGCGCCCCTGGCCCTTGCGGCATTGGCGCACCCGGCGGATCTCGTCCTGCATGAAGGCGCGCTCGCGGTCGCCCAGGCTGCTCGAGTTGGCGCGGGTCTCCATATTGCGCAGTTCCAGATCGCCCGGGCAGTCATTGGCCGGGGGCTGGGCGGGGCCGCTGGCGGCGGGCTTGTTCTCGGGCGGCGGCAGGCGCGGGGCGTCGGCCACATTGCTTTGCAGCCGGCGCTGCTCGACCGGCTCGCCGGCGCCCGGGCACGGCACATCGGAAAAGCTCACACCGCCATCGCGCTGCTTGCATTTCCAGACCTGGGCCTGGGCTGCGGTGCCCATGCCGACCATCAAGAAAAAGATGGCGAGCCTCGCCCAGGCCCTGTGTTCCTGTCTCATTGCCGTGCCCCCTGATGACAATTTGTGCCGCTCCAACGCGGCAGACCGCTGACCGGACGACAGTGTCGGGCAAACGCGTATGCAATTTCCAGAGGTCAGTTGTATGATGACGTACAACTAAATCATGGAGACAAGCATGAAGACACCTTCGACCCTGCAACGCTGGCTCGCCGGCCTGCTGCTGGCCACCGGCCTCGCGGGCACGGCTGCTGCGTTCCCGGACAAATCGGTGACCCTGCTGGTGCCGTTCCCGCCCGGTGGTTCCACCGACACCCTGGCCCGCGCGGTGGCCGCCAAGCTGCAGGAGCGCTGGGGCCAGACCGTCGTCGTCGACAACAAGCCCGGCGCCACCGGTACCGTCGGCTCGGCCATGGTCAAGCGGGCCGCGCCCGATGGCTACACCTTGCTGGTGGCTTCGCTGGGCCCTTATGTGATCGCGCCGCACCTGCTGAAGGCCGTGCAGTACGACGCGCTGAAGGACCTCGACCTGCTGACCGTCGCGGTGCAGGCGCCCAATGTGCTGGTCGTGCCGGCGGCCTCGCCGCTGAAGAGCATGGCCGATGTGATCGCCCAGCTGAAGGCCAAGCCCGGTGCAATGACTTTTGCGTCCTCGGGCAATGGCTCCTCGGATCATCTGACCGCCGAGCTGTTCTGGCAGCAGACCGGCACCTCCGGCTCCCACATCCCCTACAAGGGCGGCGCGCCGGCCATCACCGATCTGCTGGGCGGCCAGGTCGATGCCTCGTTCCAGAATGTCAACGCGGTGCTGCAGCACATCCAGAGCGGCAAGCTGCGCGCGCTGGCCGTCACCGGTGACAAGCGCTCGACCGTGCTGCCCCAGGTGCAGACCCTGAGCGAGGCCGGCATCAAGGGTGCCGATGTCTATTCCTGGCAGGGCATTGCCGCGCCGCGCGGCCTGCCGGCGCCGCTGCGTGGCCAGATCCACCAGGCCCTGGTCGCGGCGCTGAACGATGCGGCGCTGAAGCAGAAGCAGGCCGAGGTCGGCATCGAGACCGTGGCCAACACGCCGGAGCAGGCCGCCGCCTTCCAGAAGAGCGAGTTTGCGCGCTGGAAGACCGTCATCGAGACCGGCAAGATCACCGCAGACTGAGCAAGCAAGTCAAACCATGAGCCGCACCCCTCTCGTCAAAAGCGCCCGCGTCATCCCGGTGGCCGGCCGCGACGGCATGCTGCTGAACCTCAGCGGCGCCCATGCCCCCTTCTTTACCCGCAATCTGCTGCTGCTGGAGGACAGCGCCGGCCGCACCGGCGTGGCCGAGGTGCCCGGCGGCGAATCTATCCGCCAGACGCTGGAAGAGGCCGCGGCGCTGACCATCGGCCAGCCGCTGGGTCGCTGGCAGGCCCTGCTGGGCCAGGTGCGCGAGCGCTTCGCCGACCGCGATGCGGGCGGCCGCGGGCTGCAGACCTTCGATCTGCGCACCACCATCCATGTGCTGACCGCCGTCGAGTGCGCGCTGCTGGACCTGCTGGGCCAGCATCTGGAGGTGCCGCTGTGCGAGCTGCTGGGCGAGGGCAAACAGCGCGACTCGGTGGCGATGCTGGGCTATCTCTTCTTCGTCGGCGATGCCGGCAAGACCGATCTGCCCTATGTGCGCGAGGATGCGGGCGGCGGCTGGCTGCACCAGCGCCACCAGATGGCGCTGACGCCCTCGGCCATCGTGGCCCAGGCCGAGGCGGCCCAGGCCCGCTACGGCTTTGCCGACTTCAAGCTCAAGGGCGGGGTGCTGGCCGGCGAGGCCGAGGTGGAGGCCATCCAGGCGCTGAAGGCCCGCTTCCCCGAGGCGCGCATCACGCTGGACCCGAACGGCGGCTGGCTGCTGAAGGATGCCGTGCGCCTGCTGCGCGATCTGCACGGCGTGCTGGCCTATGCCGAGGACCCCTGCGGCGCCGAGGACGGTTTCTCGGGCCGCGAGGTGATGGCCGAATTCCGCCGCGCCACCGGACTGCCGACCGCCACCAATATGGTGGCCACCGACTGGCGCCAGCTGACTCACGCCATCGCGCTGCAGGCGGTCGACATCCCGCTGGCCGACCCGCATTTCTGGACACTCAGCGGTGCGGTGCGTGTGGCCCAGACCTGCCGCGACCATGGCCTGACCTGGGGCTCGCACTCGAACAACCATTTCGACATCTCGCTGGCCATGTTCACCCAGGCGGCGGCCGCCGCGCCGGGCCGGCTGACCGCGATCGACACCCACTGGATCTGGCAGGACGGGCAAGGCCTGACCCTTGAGCCGCTGCAGATCCAGGGCGGCGAGGTGCGGGTGCCGAGCACGCCGGGCCTGGGCGTGCAGCTCGATATGGCCGCCGTGGAGCGCGCCCATGCCCTCTATATGCAGCATGGCCAGGGCGCGCGCAACGACGCGATGGCGATGCAATACCTGATTCCGGGCTGGGCCTTCGATCCGAAGAAGCCCTGCCTGCTGCGCTGATCGACCGAACCAGAAGCAAACACCCCGGAGACACCCGCATGACCCAGAAATCTCTTCGTCTCGCGCTGCTGGCGAGTCTGTTCGCCGCCGGCCTGGCCCAGGCCCAGGCCCAGGATCAGGCCAAGAACTGGCCGAATCGCACCGTCCGCATCGTCGTGCCCTACACCCCCGGCGGCACCTCGGACATCATCGCCCGCGCGATCAGCCAGCCGCTGGGCGAGGCGCTGAAGCAGACCGTCATCGTCGAGAACCGCGCCGGTGCCAGCGGCAATCTGGGCGCCGACGCGGTGGCCAAGTCCAATGACGGCCACACCCTCTTGCTGTGCGATGTGACCGCGCTGGCAATCAGCCCCTCGGTCTATACCAAGCTGGGCTTCGACCCGAGCAAGGACCTGAAGGGCGCGGCGATGCTGGCCTACTCGCCCCATATGCTGGTGGTCCACCCCTCGGTGCCGGCCAACAATCTGGGTGAGCTGGTGGCGCTGTCCAAGACCAGCAAGATGGATTTTGCGGTCACCGCCGTCGGCAGCGCCCCCCATGTGGCCGGCATGGCGGTCGCCGCGATCACCGGCGCCAAATGGGAGTACATCCCCTACAAGGGCGGCTCGCAGGCCATCGGCGACACGATTGCCGGCCAGACCCAGGTCTTGATGAACGGCATGCTGGCGACCCTGCCCTCGGTGCAGGCCGGCAAGCTCAAGGTGCTGGGCGTCTCCAAGGCCAGCCGCGTGCCGCTGCTGCCCAATGTGCCGACCCTGGCCGAGCAGGGCGCGACCGGTTTCGAGTCGGGCACCTGGCAGGGCATTCTGGTGCCCGCCGGCATGCCGCCGGCCGCGCTGGCCAAGCTTTCGGCCGAGCTGATACGCATCATCCGCTCGCCGGACCTTCGCGCCCGCCTGGCCTCGCAGGGCGCCGAGGTGCACACGATGTCGCCGACCGAATTCACCGGCTTCTTTGCGCGTGAGCGCAAGAGCTGGGCCGCCGTGGTCGCCAAGAGCGGCCTGAAACTGGATTGATGACGCAGCAAGCGAGAACGACCATGTCCACGCCCTACAGCAATTTCCCCAACAGCCTGCGCCAGCGTCTGCTGGCCGGCGAGCGCCTGATCGGCTGCTGGTGCTCGCTGGCCAGCCCCATCACCACCGAGGTGCTGGGCGTGGCCGGTTTCGACTGGCTGCTGCTCGATGCCGAGCATGCGCCCAACGATGTGCTGAGCCTGATCCCGCAGCTGATGGCGCTCAAAGACAGCCCCTCGGCCCCGGTGGTGCGGCCGCCGCTCAACGACACGGTGCTGATCAAGCGCCTGCTTGATGCCGGCTTCCACAACTTCCTGATCCCTATGGTGGACAGCGTCGAGCAGGCGCGCGCCGCGGTGGCCGCCACCCGCTACCCGCCCGAGGGCGTGCGCGGGGTCTCGGTCTCGCAGCGCAGCAACCGCTACGGCACGGTGCCCGACTACTTCGCCCAGGTGAATCGAAATATCACGGTGATGGTGCAGATCGAAAGCCGTGCCGGCCTGGCCGCCGTCGCCGAGATCGCGGCAGTCGAGGGTGTGGACAGTATCTTTGTCGGCCCCTCGGACCTGGCCGCCGCGCTGGGCCATCTGGGCAATGCCAACCATCCCTCGGTGCAGGAAGCGATCAAGGCCATCCTGCGGGCGGCCCAGGCGGCCGGCAAGCCCAGCGGCATCCTCGCGCCGGTCGAGGCCGACGCGCGGCGTTATATGGAGCTGGGCGCCACCTTTGTGGCGGTCGGCAGTGATCTGGGCGCCCTGCGGGCGTCCACCCAGTCAATGGCGGAAAGGTACAAGGCATGAGTCAGAGGAAGATCGGTTTCATCGGGCTGGGCATCATGGGCGCGCCGATGGCGCTGCGGCTGGCGGCCGGCGGGCATCAGCTGTTTGTGCATACCCGCAGCCAGCTGCGCGAGGAGGTCCGGGCGGCCGGTGCCACCGTCTGCGCCAGCGCGGCCGAGGTGGCCCGCGCGGCCGACATCATTTTCACGATGCTGCCCGACACCCCCGATGTCGAGCGGGTGCTGTTCGGTGCCGGCGGCGTGGTCGAGGGATTGAGCGCCGGTAAAACCGTCGTCGACATGAGCTCGATCGCCCCGATCGCGACCAAGGACTTCGCAGCCTGCATCGAGGCGGCCGGCTGCGCCTGGCTGGACGCGCCGGTCTCCGGCGGCGAGGTCGGCGCCAAGGCCGGCACGCTGACCATCATGGTCGGCGGCCAGCAGGCCGTGTTCGACAGCATCCGCCCGCTGTTCGAGCTGATGGGCAAGAACATCACGCTGGTCGGCGGCGCCGGCGCGGGCCAGACCTGCAAGGTGGCCAACCAGATCATCGTCGCGCTGAATATCGCGGCGGTCAGCGAGGCCCTGGTGTTCGCCTCCAAGGCCGGTGCCGACCCGGCCAAGGTGCGCGAGGCGCTGATGGGCGGCTTCGCCTCCAGCCGCATCCTCGAAGTGCATGGCGAGCGCATGATCAAGCGCACCTTCAACCCGGGCTTCCGCATCGCGCTGCACCAGAAGGATCTGAACCTGGCGCTGCAGAGTGCCAAGGCGCTGAAGATGGCGCTGCCCGGCACGGCCAACGCGGCCCAGCTGATGCAGGCTTGTGCGGCCCAGGGGGATGAGCAGCTGGACCACTCGGCCCTGGTGCGGGCGCTGGAGCTGTTGGCCAAGCATGAGTTGGGCGGGTCCGCATAATCGGCGCATGAGCTCTGCTGATCTGCTGCTGACCGACCCGCGGGCGCTGTTGCGCCATCTCTACGATGTCGCGGTGGCGCGTGCGCTGCCCGGCCAGGTGCTGGCGGCGCAGCTGCCGCCGCCGCCCAAAGGCAGAACCCTGGTGCTGGGCGCCGGCAAGGCCGGCGGCGCGATGGCACAGGCGCTGGAAGCAGCATGGCCGCGCAAGGCCCCGCTGTCGGGTCTGGTGATCACCCGCTACGGCCACACCCCGCCCGGCTACCGTCCCGAGCGGCTGGAGCTGGTCGAGGCCGCGCATCCGGTACCCGATGCGGCCGGCCGCGAGGCGGCCGCGCGCATGCTGGCGCTGACCCAAGGCCTGGGCCCGGACGATCTGGTGATCTGCCTGATCTCCGGCGGCGGCTCGGCCCTGCTGAGCCTGCCGGCGCCGGGGCTGAGCCTGGAGGACAAGCAGGCCATCAACCGCGCGCTGCTGAAAAGCGGCGCGGCCATCGGCGAGATGAACTGCGTGCGCAAGCATCTGTCGGCCATCAAGGGGGGGCGCTTGGGCGCCGCCTGCGCGCCGGCGCAAGTCCTGACCCTGAGCATCAGCGATGTGCCCGGCGACGACCCGGCAGTGATCGCCTCCGGGCCGACGGTGCCCGATGCCACCAGCTGCGCCGATGCGTTGGCGATCTGCCGGCGTTACGGCATCACCCTGCCGCCGGCTGCGCGGGCCGGGCTGGAGTCGGGTGCCTTCGAGACGCCCAAGCCCGGCGATGCCCGCTTCGACGGCCACCGGCTGGTGATGCTGGCCACCCCGCAGCAAAGCCTGGAGGCCGCCGCCGAGGCGGCCCGCGCGCTGGGCCTGGACGCCCACATCCTCAGCGACGAGATCGAGGGCGAGTCGCGCGAGATCGGCAAGATGCATGCGGCGCTGGCTCGTGCGGTGGCGCGGCGCGATGCGCCGTTCAGGAAGCCCTGCGTGATCCTGTCCGGCGGCGAGACCACGGTGACGGTGAAGGCCAAGGGCGGTCGGGGAGGGCGGGCCAGCGAATTCCTGCTCGGCGCCGCGATCGCGCTGCAGGGCGAGCCGGGTGTGCATCTGCTGGCCGCCGATACCGACGGCATCGACGGCATCGAGGACAACGCCGGTGCCCTCGTCACGCCGACCACGCTGGACCGCGCCGCCGCGCTGGGCCTGAGCGCGCAGCGCGAGCTCGATGCCAACAACGCCTACGGCTTTTTCGCGCCGCTGGGCGATCTGGTCTCGCCGGGGCCGACCTTCACCAATGTGAACGACTTCCGGGCACTGCTCATCCTGTGAGCGTGAGGCCGCGCCGCGCGGCCATCTCGATGCCCATCGCCTGGCCTTGCGCCTCGCCCAGCAGGGCCTGGGCGGCCGGAAAGATCAGCTCGTTCTCGCTGCGCAGATGCTCCTCGTGCAGCCGCGCAAAGGCCTCGGCCGCCTGCCTCAGCGCGGCCAGCTCGGCCGTATCGAGGGCCTGCAGCAGCGCGCGCAGCGGCCGCCACCGGGCCTCGATCTCGCGGTGCTGGGCCTGCAAGCGGGCGCAGACCGGCGCCAGCACCGGGTCGCCGGCCAGCGCCGGGAAGACATGCAGCTCCTCGTCCTGTTGGTGCAGCGGCGCGGCGATATCGAAATAGCGCAGCACATCGCGGGCCGCGTCCCGGGCCACCGCATCCGGCCCGGCCGTGGCCAGGTGCTCGCACAGGCGCGCCAGCAGGCGCAGGCTGCGCTCAATCCGCTCATGGCAGGCCGCCAGCAGCTCAAAGGGTTGCTGGTAGCTGCTGCCGGGCTGGGCTGCGATGCGCATGGGGAGGATTGTCGCCTGGCCTGGCTTTGACAAAGCGCAAGGACGCCGGCACCGGTCTGGGCCACATTGCAGCCATCATCTCCGACCGAGCCTCACACACCGTGGACAGCCCCCAAGCCTCGAGATCCGGCATCGACTCCTTGGCCATCGTGCCGGGTCGGGCCTGTGCACCCGTTGCCGGCAGCGACTGGCAGGCCCTGCTGGGCGGCCCGCCGCTGAACGGGGCGGAGCTGCACGCGCTCAACCAGATGGTGGAGCTGCGCAGCCTGACTGCCGGTGCGCCGGTGATGCAGCGCGAGCAGCCGGCGCTGCATCTGCTGGCCGTGCTGCGCGGTGCCGTCGGGCTGGGGCAGGCCCGCCATGACCAGCCCTTCCATCTGGAGCGCACGGTGCGGGGCCCGGCCTGGCTGGATCTGAGCAGCGCCTGGCTGGCCCAGGGCTTTGCCCAGGACGCGCGCGCCCAGGGCGAGGCCCAGGTGCTGGCGCTGCCACTGGCCGCGATGCGGGCCTTGCTGAGCCGCGAGGCGGCGATGCTGGACCGTTTGCTGGTGGGGCTGGCCCGCACGGTGCACAACTTGACCGGCACCGCCCACGACCTGATGCACAAGGACGCCGAGAAACGCCTGGCGGCCTGGCTGCTGCAGCGCGCCGATGGCGAGACCTTGCTGCAGCTGGGCGAGCGCAAGCGCGATATCGCCGCCCAGCTGGCGATCACGCCGGAGACGCTGTCGCGCATGATGCGCCAGCTCAAGCTCAAGGGACTGATCGAGGTGCAGGGTTATGCGGTGAGGCTGCTGGCACCGGCCGCGCTGCGGCAGCTGGCGGCGGACTGATCGAGTTCAGCGACAGAGTCCCAGGATGCGCTCCTCGGCCGAGCATTTCGGCTTGGCCGGTTTGGCCGTGCAGGCGCGCAGCTCGCGGGTGATGGGCGTGTAATAGCTCCAGCCATTGCCCAGCGCGGGCAGGGTCAGGCTGACTTCGCGCCATTTCGGGTGTCCCTCGGACTGCAGGCGCTCGAAGTTTTGGCAGATCGAGCGGCCCAGCTTGCTGAAATAGTCGCGCGTGCCGCGGGTGTTGTAGTCGTAGGTGACGAGGAAGGCGCCCACCGAGATCGTCGTGAAGTCTTCGCTCAGCAGATTGGGGTAGCTGCTGGCGCGCACCGTGGCCGGCGCATAGACCGTCAGCGGCGATTTGCTGCTGGGATGGGCGGGGTCGAACTTTAGGAGCTTGATGAACTTCTGCGCCTCGGGCTTCATGTTCGCGACCAGGGGCGCGGGCTGGCCGGCGGCCACGACGACCACATCGACGGACTTGTCTCCGATCAGCTTGACCAGGGCCTCCTCGTTGGGCAGATAGCCGGCCTGCGCCGCCGGCATCGGGCCGCCGAACATCATGCGGTACAGCGTGTGTGTGATCAGCGCCGCACCGGAGCCGACCAGGCCGCCGTTGATCTTGGCGTCCTTGATCTCGTGCAGATAGTTCAGCGGTGAGTCGGCGCGCACGATGTAGTGGATCTCGGTGTTGTACAGCGGCAGGATCACGCGCAGCGGCCGGATGATGGCCGCGGCCTCGCTATTGCCGGTGTCAGCACGGTCGATGAAGGCCTGGTAGACATCGGCCTGCACGATGGCCAGCTTGACCCCGGGCTCGTAGCGCATCAGTTTGACGTTGGCGGCCGAGCCCGAGGTGGCCAGCACCTCCAGATCAATATCCGCATCGGGCGCGACGAACTTGGACAGATCCTTGCCGATCGCATAGTAAGTGCCTTTGTCGGAGGCGGTGACGATCTTGTAGCGGGCCTGTGCTGCCGCCGTCATGGCACTGCTGATGCCCAGAAGGGTAAGCGCGAGGCAGCGCCAGACGGTGGATCGCATATCAGGGTCTCCGTGGAGCGGGGGTACACAGACCGAGTGCGGCGACGGCATCGGTACAGGGCCCGATATTGGGCGGCGGTGGCTCGACGTTCGATCGCTGGGCCGGGCTGGCTTGCGGGGGTCTTGCTGCTGGCCTCGGTGCGGCGGCGGGCCGGCCTGCCGCAGGTGGCTCGGCCGCGACCGCTGCCGTGACAGCGGCCGCGCTGACCACCGGTTCCGCGGGCTCGTCGATGCGGGCCGGCAA
>NZ_JAQOWX010000158.1:0-10592 GCF_028462495.1 Paucibacter sp. XJ19-41 | reverse complement strand
GACCGCCGGGGCGGCGGGCGCGGCCGCAGCGGGAGCCACGGCGGGGGCGGCCACCAGCGGCGCGGCGACCGAACCGTCGGACTTGACGATGCGCACCTTGCCGTCGGCCTCGGTGATTTCAAGTTCAGAAATATTCGACTCGGACACCAGGTCGATCAGGGTCTTGAGCTTGCGCAGATCCATAAGGCTTCTCCAACAGAGATGATGGTTGTTATGTTTCAGTGTGCGGCCGCCCGTGCGGCACGCCGATGACGGGCCTGATCAGCCCGCCCCCTCCGACTTGCTCTTCAATGCCGTCAGCGCGTACTGCAGGGCCAGTTGATAGCCCTGGGCACCCAGCCCGCAGATCACGCCATCGGCGAGTGCGGAAAAAAAGCTGTGGTGCCGGAAAGGTTCGCGCTTGTGGATGTTCGACAGATGGACTTCAACAAAGGGTATGGCCACGGCCGCCAGCGCATCGCGCATGGCCACGCTGGTGTGCGTGTAGGCCGCCGGGTTGATGATGATGAAGCGGCAACCGTCGCGGCCCGCTGCCTGAATGCGGTCGACCAAGGCACCCTCATGGTTGCTTTGGAAGGATTCCAGCTTGGCGCCAGCTTTGGTTGCGATCTCTGCGAGATCGGCATCTATCTGGGCCAAAGTCCGCGAGCCATAAACCCCAGGCTCCCGGCTGCCCAGGAGATTGAGATTGGGTCCGTGAAGTACAAGAATCTGCATCTGCAGCGTGCCTCAGGCATTAGAGCTTGGACACTAGAAGCGATAAAGCCTGGACTTTACGCTTTTTAGGGGCTGTTCAAGACAGCTGCCTAAAAATATATCGCTTGACCTGAGTCCTGGCTTGGGCTTGCCCGCTCAGGGCTGGCTGCGGCCCAGCTCGCGCAATTCTGCCAGATGGGTGGCGCCCAGCTTGCGCCAGTAAGGCTCGCCCTCGGGGCCGAAAGCCACGCTGAAGGGCAGGCCGCCCTGCAGATTGCCCAGTGTGCGGGCCAGCTCGGTGCCGGTCAATCCGGCCAGGCCGATGGTGAAACCGACCGGCAGCTTCTTCAGGAACTCGCGCACCGGCGTCGGGGCATCGACCGCCAGCCCGAGCAGCTGCCAGCCCGGATGCTCGCGCGCGAACTGGTCGAGCTCGGGCATTTCCTTGACGCAGGGTGCGCACCAGGTGGCCCAGAAATTCAGCAGCAGCGGCTTGCCCCGCAGGCTGCTGGCCTGCAGCAGACCCCCCTCGGGGCGCTCGAAGCTCGATGACCAGAAAGTGTTGGCGGCGGCCGAGAGCGGTTCGGGTCGATGGCCGCGCAGCCCATAGCCGACACCCAGCGCCGCGGCGCCCAGGCCGGCGGCGCCGATCAGCAGCCGCCTCTTGTTGATCGATGTCAAGACGGGTTCTCCTGCAGCAGTTTGCGCAAAGCGCCCAGGTCGCCGCGTTCGCTGCGGCCCTTGGCGTCGGGTTTGAGGGCGCCGCGCACATCATCGAAATCCAGAATGCTCAGCGCCACCGTGACGCTCTCGCCCAGCGCCTGGCAGGGGGCGGCCAGGGTCAGCACATCGATGGGCTGGCCGCGCGGGCCCGTGATCGAGCCGACCTCGTAGTCGACCCGCCAGTTCAGCAGGGCGATCTCGGCCGACTTGCTGTCGTCGCAGAACAGCTGCAGATGGATATTGGACAGCCGGGTGGCCGTGCCGCGCCAGACCGCACCGCACAGATGGGGCCGGAACTCGGCCAGCCGCTCCATCCACATCGCCGCCAGCTCGCGCAGCGCGGCCAGCTCGGCCGGTTGCGTGTCGGCGCAGAACAGGGCCAGATAGTCGCGCACCTGCTCCTCGAGCTCGTCATTGCCGGGCAGGGCGGTGCGCTTGGGCAGGCCCAGGGTCTTCAGCGCGCGCTGCTTGGCCGGGCCGTATTCCAGCCCCTCCTCGACCACCAGCCGGGCGGCGGTGGCGGCGATCTCCTGACTCAGACTGCTGTACTCGTCCATGGCTTGCGCCTCAATCGGGCAGTTCGACCGCGCCCATCCGGGCCGCTATCGTCGCAGCTCGCGAAAGCACATAGGGCGAGGCGGGGCGTTTCTCGAAACGCTTGGGCGCCGGCAGCATCACCGCCAGCCGGGCGGCCTGGCCGGCGGACAGCCGGGCCGCATCGACGCGGAAATAGTGGCGCGCGGCGGCCTGGGCGCCGAAAACGCCCTCGCCCCATTCGACATTATTCAGATAGATGGTCAGGATGCGCTGCTTGCTCAGCAAGCCCTCCAGCATCAGGGTCAGCACCAGCTCCTGGCCTTTGCGCAACAGATCGCGTTCGCCGCTGAGGAACAGATTCTTGGCCAGCTGTTGGGTGATCGTGGAGCCGCCGACGATCTTGAGCTTGGGGGCCGGCCGGCCGCGCTGCTCGGCGCGCTCGACCCGGGCCTCGGCCTTCTGATTGCGCTCCCAGGCCTTTTCCAGCGCATCCCAGTCCACGCCGGCATGCTCGGCAAAGCCGGCATCCTCGCTGGCGATCACCGCGCGGCGCAGGTTCTTGGACAGCTCGGCCTCATCCACCCATTGCTGGCTCCACAGGACCTGCCCCTTCTCGCTGGCCAGGCGCCAGATCTCCGAGCGCTGGAAGCTGGTCGACTGCGGGTCCAGCACATTCATCAAGAGGATGCGGGCGGCGAAATAGAGCTGCAGCGCCAGCAGGCCCAGCAGCAGCAGGATCAGCAGGCGGCCGAGCTTGCCCATCATGGTGCGACCGCCAGCTGCGCGCGCAGCGCCGCCAGTACCGGCGCGGTTTCGGGGCGCCGCCCGCGCCAGATTAGAAAGGACTCGCCGGCCTGCTCGACCAGCATACCCAGGCCGTCGCGGCCCTCGAAGCCATGGGCGGCGGCCCAGTCCAGAAAGCCCCGGGCGGCCGGGCCATACATCATGTCCAGCGCCAGCGCGCCGGGCTTGAGCGCGGCCGCCGATACCGGCACCGCCGCGCCGCCCAGGCTGGCGCTGGTGCCGTTGATCAACAGGTCGAAGCCCGCACCAAGGTCTTCCAGACCGCTGGCGGCCAGGCGCACGCCATGCCGGGCGGCCCAGTCGGCATGGCTCTCGACCAGGGCATGGGCCTTGTCGGCCGAGCGGTTGGCCAGATGAATCTCGGCTGGGCGCGCCGCGANGCCAGGCGCACGCCATGCCGGGCGGCCCAGTCGGCATGGCTCTCGACCAGGGCATGGGCCTTGTCGGCCGAGCGGTTGGCCAGATGAATCTCGGCTGGGCGCGCCGCGATCAGGCTGCCCAGCACGCCGGCCGAGGCGCCACCGGCGCCCAGCAGCAGCACGCGCTGGCCGGCCAGCGGCCGCGCCGCGTTGTGCTCGATATCGCGCACCAGGCCCAGGCCGTCGCTGTTGTCGCCGAACCAGCCGCCTTGCTCCTCGGTGTCGAAGCGCAGCACATTGACCGCGCCGGCCAGCGCCGCGCGCGGGCTGCGCCGCGCAGCCAGATCATGGGCCTCGAACTTGAAGGGCACGGTCACATTGCAGCCGCGACCGCCGGCCGCAGCAAAGCCGCGCAGGCTGGCTTCGAAGCCGTCCAAGGGGCAGAGCAGGCGTTCATAGACCAGCTGCTCGCCGGTCTGGGCGGCGAACATCGCATGGATGTCCGGCGAGCGGCTGTGGGCCACCGGATTGCCGGCGACCGCATAACGATCAATGGGTGCAGTGCTCATGGTTGGGCAGACAAGGTGGTTTCCAGGCCGTCCTCGCGGGTGAAGCGAAAGCGCGAGGTGATCACCAGCACCTCGGCGCCCTGGCGCATCGCGGCGCTGAAGGGGCCGAAGGGCCCGGCGGCGCGCACGATGGCCACCGCCCGCCGGTCCAGCACCGCGTTGCCGGAGGAGGCGACGATATCGGTCTCGATCACGCGGCCGCGCAAATCGACATGGATGTTCAGCGTCAGCTCGCCATAGAGCTTCTTGCCGCGGTGCTCGGGGAAGTCGCGCGTGCCGCGCGCCTCGATGCGCCGGCGCAGCTGGTCGTAATACTGGGCATAGACGACCTCGCGGGTGGCCGGGCTGATGTAGCGCTTCTTGGGCCGGGCATTCTCGTCATTGACCCGTTTTTCGATCTCGGCGAGCAGCTGGATCAGGCGCCGGCGCTTCTCGGCCTGCTCGATCGCCTCGGGCTTGCTCTGGTCGCGCTGCGGATCCGGCGGCGGCAGCAGGGCCAGCGCGCGCCGCAGCTGGGCCAGCAGCTGTTGCTGCTGCTCCTGCAGCTGGGCGATCTGGGCGCGCTGCAGCTCGGCGCTGTCGCCGCTCTCGGGCTGGCGCGAAGGCGGCAGCGGCGAGGTGGCGCGGCCGAAGTCGGCCTCGCCGCCGCCGGCCAGATTGGCCTGGGCCAGCGCCTGGGCCTTGACCGGGGCCTCGTTGCCGCGGCTGTTGACCAGCACGACCTCCAGCGGCGTGTCGCGGAAGATGCGATCGAAGCCCTCCGGATCGGCGATGCGCAGGGTCAGCAGGCCGGCGTGCAGGCCCACCGACAGCAGCAGCGCCATCTGCAGATTGGAGAGCCGCAGCGCCATCGTCAGGAGCTGCTGGCCTCGGCAGCCTCGCCCTCGGCCGGCGTCAGATCGATGGCCAGGGTCAGCGCGCCGGCGGGTTCTTCGTCCTCGTCCTCGGCTTCGGGCTCGGCTGCCGTCTCGGCCACATCATCGAGGCGGGCCAGCAGATTGGCATGCACGTCCAGCGTCATCTCGTCCAGGCCGGTGATGCGCACCCGCACATGGGCGCCGCGCGGCAGGGCCTCGCAGCCCAGGGTCTTGAAGACCAGGGGCAGATCGTCGGCGCGCACCAGGCCGTCCTTCATCACCGACGCGTTCAGCTCGCTGATGCCTTGCTGCTGCAGATAGCGCAGGGTCCAGAAGCGCTCGATGCCGCTCTGGAAGCCGTTGTAGGCGCTGTAGGCGGCGTCAAAGCCCGAGATGATGGAGAACAGCTGCGCGTCCTTGGGCTTGAACGGGGCCACCAGCGCGGCCGTGCGGCCATGGCGGGCGCAGGCAATGATCTGCCACTGGTTGACCAGGTCCACATAGCGGCGCAGCGGCGAGGTGGCCCAGGTGTATTGCTTCACGCCCATGCCGGCGTGGGGCTGGGCCCGTGTGCCCATGCGTACCTTGACACCCGGCGCCATGCTGGCCTGGCTGCGGTAGATGCCGGGCAAACCCAGCTCGTCGAGCCAGCCACCCCAGGTCGAGTTGGCCAGGATCATCGCCTCGGCGACGATCAGGTCCAGCGCCGAGCCACGCTGCCGGGTCGTGATGCTGACCTGCTCGCTGCCGTCGGGCTCGCGCCCGGTGCTGCTGTCGAGGCGGAAGTTGTAGTCGGGTCGGGTGAAGTTCTCCGGCTTGCCGCGCACCACTGCGCGCTGTGCCTTCAGCACCTTGGCCAGGCGCATGCACAGCGCCAGCTCGGGCGCGAAAGCATAGTCGGCCGGCGCCTCGCCATTGAGCGAGGCCTCGGTGATGATGCCGTCGAGCTTGTCGTGGCGCAGATTGGCCGCGATGGGCACGCGCTCGAGCTTGGTCTCGCTGCGCTTGACCGCCAAGGTCGCCTCGTCGAGCGTGAAGTAGATGGACACCGCCGGGCAGTCGCGCCCTTCGATCAGCGTGTAGGCCTGCACCACCTCGTCGGGCAGCATGGTCAGCTTCCAGCCCGGCATATAGACGGTGGACAGGCGCTCGCGCGCGACCTTGTCGACGGCCGAGTCGGGCTGGAAGGCCAGGCCCGGCGCGGCGATATGCACGCCGAAGATCACCTCGCCCGTGCCCAGGCCCTGCACCGACAGCGCATCGTCGATCTCGGTGGTGGCCGAGTCGTCGATCGAGAAGGCTTGCACCGCGGCCAGCGGCAGCTCGTCCTTGATCTCGGGTGCCTGCAGCGCCGGGAAACCGACGCCCTTGGGGAACTGCTCGAACAGGAAGCGCTTCCAGTGGAACTGGTAGGGGCTGGAGATCGCACCGGCATCCTTCAGCAGGTCCAACGGTGCCTTGTGGGCGCGCCGCGTCGCCTCGACCACGGCCTTGTACTCGGGGCCGTTCTTGTCGGGCTTGAACAGGATCTTGTAGATCTGCTCCTTGATCGGCGCCGGGCACTGGCCGGCGGCCAGCTCCTCGGCCCAGGCCTCAATCTGCAGCGCCTGTTGGCGCTTGCGCTCGATGCCCAGCAAGGCGGCCTTGACGATGTCTTCCGGCGCCTTCTTGAACTGGCCCTTGCCGGCGCGGCGGAAATAGTGCGGCGCCTCGAACAGGCGGAACAGCGCGGCCGCCTGGTGGGTGATGCCAGCCTTGGCGTCGAAATAGTCGCGCGCCAGCTCGGCAAAACCGAACTCGGCCTCGGGCGCGAACTCCCAGGCCAGGTCGAGATCGATCTCCTGCGCCAGCCGCTGGCCCTCGGCGATCAGCTCGGCCGGGGCCGGTTTTTCGAACTTCAGCAGCACATTGGCTGACTTCACGTTGACGCGCGTGCCGGACTCCAACTCGATCTGCATCGAGCTATCGGCTTCGGACATCACGCGGCCGGCGAGGAATTTTCCGGCTTCATCGAACAGGGCAAACATGGGGGGATTGTCACCGATGCCGGGGCAGCCACTCGACGCGGGTGCGGCGCACCAGCTCCTGGTAGCTGATCGGCCGGGAGGCCTGCTCGTCGTCGCGGTTGGCCTGCCAGTGAGCCCAGGCCTGGCCGGTGTGGCTGTCATACACCAGCTTGAACAGATGGCTGGGCACGCGCACACCGTTGGGGCCGATACGCGGGCTGGCGCTGTCGAACACCGGCGCGGTGATCACATAGACATCGCCGGCGGCGCGCTGCGCGTACTTGCGCGTGTCCTGCTCGATCTTGGCCCAGGCGCCCGAGTTGTGGCGTATCGCCTGGGGCACCATATTGGCCAGCGAGAAGGATTGCGCCATCGCCGCCTCGGTGGCCATATCGCCGGACGGGGCCAGGTGGCCGCGCGAATAGCCGGAGCGTTTGTAGTCCTCCAGCTCCGCACGCTCGGGCTGCGGCAGCCGGGCATCGGCGAAAAAACGGTCGGACTTCTGGCGCTTGACCCCGCCCAGGCCCTTGCTGTTGAGCCGCTGCGCTACATAGACGGGCGTCTTGCTGTCGCCGCTGTGCAGCACCGCGAAGCCGTCGAAGCAGAGCTCGCGCTGGCGCGGCGTCCGCGGCACCGGGGGCGTCTGCTGCCCGGCAAAAAAGGCCAGGCAGCGGCTGAAGGAAGTAGGGAGCTTGGCGAGCTCGGCGGCGGGGGAGGCGCTGGTCTGGGCGGCGGTGCTGGCTACGATGGCGCACAACCAACTCAGCCTGATTCGAAACAAAGCAAAGGACACGGACGGACGGTGCTCGGAAGTCAAAAAAAGGGCTGCATTGGACCACGACGCGCCACTGAATTTAGGCAGGTGCCTTGACCGATTCCGACCTGACCCCGCAGCGTGGCAGCCGGGCCAATAGGTCACGCAGTGCGGGACCTTTGTGGCGACGGACGCGATGCGCCCGCCAAGCTACCGACCGAGGCAGCCGCGAAACTGAGTGAAACTTTCAATCCATCCCGCATGCAGCCTTTGAACGACTTAGAACTGCTGGCCTTGCTGGATAGCTTGGAGAGCGACCGTGCCGAGCGCAAGCAGACCTGGAAGGGCAGTGCGCCAGACAAGGGGCGGGAGGCGGTCTGCGCTTTCGCAAACGACCTGCCGAATTCCGGTCAACCGGGTGTGCTGTTCGTTGGAGCTCGGGATGATGGCGAGCCGACCGGGCCGGAGTTCGAAGTGACGGACGCTCTGCTGCAGACCTTGGCCGACATCAAGACAGATGGCAAGACGGTGCCTCCGCCGACCTTGACCGTGGAGCGCCGCGTCCTGAAGGGGCGAGCCATGGCTGTTGTGACCGTTTGGCCGTCCGATGCGCCGCCGGTACGGTATGAAGGGCGTATCTGGATCCGCATCGGGCCGCGCCGTGGGCTGGCTTCGGCGCAAGACGAGCGCATCCTCAGCGAAAAACGCCGCTACAGGGATCGCAGCTATGACACCCGACCTGTCTACGGCAGCGATATGGCGGCATTGAAGCGGAGCTATTTCGAGCACGACTTCCTGCCACAAGCGGTGGCGGCCGATGTGCTCGAAGCCAATAGCCGCAGCTACGAGGAGCGACTGGCCAGTCTGGGCATGATTGCCAGTGTCGATGAGCCTGTGCCTACGGTAGTGGGCATGCTGACGCTGGGCAAGAATCCACGCGTCTGGTTGCCTGGAGCCTATGTGCAGTTCCTGCGGATCCAGGGTATCCATTGGGGTGATCCGGTGCTGGATGACGCCGAGCTGGACGGCACCTTGGACACGGTCTTGCGCCGCCTTGATGAGAAGCTGAAGGCGCATCTGGCCACCGCTGTGGACTTCACTTCCGGTTCGGTCGTGGAGCAGCGCAGCAGCGCCTACCCCTTCAGTGCCTTGCAGCAGGTGGTGCGCAATGCCGTCATGCATCGGACCTATGAGGGCACGAATGCGCCGGTGCGGGTCTACTGGTTTGACGACCGTATCGAAGTTCACAGCCCCGGTGGCCCCTATGGTTCGGTGAACAAGCAGAACTTTGGTCGTCCCGGTGCCAGCGACTACCGCAACCCCGCCATTGCTGGTGTGCTGCGTACTTTGGGCTTTGTGCAGCGTTTTGGCTTCGGCATTGCGGAGGCCAAGCGTTCCATGCGCGAGAACGGCAATCCCGAGCCCGAGTTCCAGGTGGATGACAGTGCCGTACTGGCGATCTTGCGGCGTGCTCCTTGAAGGCGCTCGGCACCCGTGCTCACCGGGCAGCCCGCTTACACCGTCATGCCCCCCGACACCTCCAGCACCGCGCCATTGACATAGCTGGCCTCGTCGCTGGCCAGGAAGGCGTAGACGTTGGCGATTTCCTCGGGCTTGCCCAGGCGCTTGAGCGGCACATGGGCCTGCATCTGCTCGATGACCTTGTCGGGAATGGTCGACAGGATGGGCGTCTCGATGAAGCCCGGCGCCACCGCATTGACCCGCACGCCCTTGGGTCCCAGCTCGCGGGCCCAGGTCTTGGTGAAGCCGATCACGCCGAACTTGGCCGCGGCGTAGTTGGTCTGGCCGAAGTTGCCATAGATGCCCACTACCGAGCTGGCGTTCAGGATCACGCCCGCGCCCTGGGCGCACATGGTGTCGGCGACCGCCTGGGCGCAGTGGAAGACGCCGCGCAGATTGACGTCGATCACCGCATCGAACTGGGCCAGCGTCATCTTCTGCAGCCGCGCATCCTTGGTGATGCCGGCGTTGTTGACCAGCACATCGATGCGGCCGAATTCCTCCAGCACCGAGGCCACCATCAGGTCCACCGAGACACGGTCGGTCACGTCGACGGTATGGCCCTGGGCCGTGCCGCCACCGGCCTCGCAGGCCGCGACTGCCGCCGCCACGCCCTCGGGCTTCAGATCGCAGACGATGACGGTGGCACCCTCGCGGGCGAACTTCAGCGCGGTGGCCAGGCCGATGCCCTGGGCGGCGCCGGTGACGATGGCGATCTTGTTCTGCAGTCTCATAGATGGAGGAAGTGGGTCAGTTCGTGGAGGTAGTCGTCGAAATCGGACAGGCCGTGGTCGCTGCCTTCCAGCAGCAAGATGCGGCAGGCGGCATAGCGCTGGTGCATCTCGCGCCAGTCCAGCACCTCATCACCCTTGGCGATCACGGCCAGATAGCGCTCGGGATGGCTCAGCGCACCGGGCGCGAGGGCGCGCAGCTCGTCGACGAATTCGGGCTTGAAATAGAACTGCTGGCTGGGGTCCTGCCAGCAGCTTTGCTCGCCCAGATGCTTGGCCAGATCGCGCGCCGGATCCACCGCCGGATTCAGCAGCACGGCCGGGCAACCCAGGCGCTGGGCCAGCACCGTGGCATAGAAACCGCCCAGCGAGCTGCCCATCAGCGCCATGGACTCGCGCGGCCAACCGGCCACCAGGTCCTCGGCCAGGGCCACAGCCTCGGCCGGCGAGGGCGGCAGCTGTGGGCAGGCGAACACCAGATCGGGGCGGTGCTCGGCCACCCAGGCCGTCATGCGCTGGGCCTTGGCCGAGCGCGGCGAGGAGCGAAAGCCATGCAGATAAAGCAGGTGGGTGGTGGTCTGGGCTGCGGGCAACATGGCGGCGAAGTCTAGCGATTTGCGCCGCCGCAGCGGTCCGCTGCGCGTCTTTGTGGGCTTTTTGTGCGGTTTTCGCCCGAACTCATGCGATGAAGCACGGTTTCCGACGGCCGGCTGGCGTTCTGCCGCATTGACTGGAGCCGGTCAGCAAGAGACAGTTGCCGACTTTATTTACCAATCAACCCCGCTGGCCGTGGGGGCCTACCGGCCCCGGCCGGCCGCCAGTGAGTGTCGAATGAGTCTTGCGAAGAAGTCTGTGAATATGCCCGCCCCCCTGAAGCGCGAGGGTCTGGGCCTGTCGGCGGTGGCTGCCGCCATCGTCTTGCTGAGCGGTTGCGCCAGCCTCGAGACTCCGAAGACGGCTGCGCCAGCGCCTGCCGCGACCAGCCCGGCCCCGGCCGCCGCGCCCAACTTCCCCGGCGCCGCCGCCAGCGCGCCG
>NZ_JAQOWX010000157.1:530-10683 GCF_028462495.1 Paucibacter sp. XJ19-41 | reverse complement strand
CCTGCGCGGGCGCTGCGTCGGGTCGGCTGGATGGGGCGCTGGGCTCGCTGGCTGCCGTCGAGACTGCTGGACTGGCCGGTGCTGCGGCCGTTACAGCGGCCGTTACAGCGGCTGGTTCAGCGACTGTTGCAGCGGCCGGCGCGGCCTCGCGCACCGGCGCCCGTGTCACGACACCCGAGGCCGTGGTGGCGCCATCGCTCGCCGGGCTTTGTTTGGCGATCTGCCAGGCAATCAGGGCCACCGCCAGCACCACCAGGCTCGCGGTCGCGACCATCACGCTGCGTGTTTTCAGCATCATCGCTTCATGCCCTCGCGTTTTGCATGCGGCCGAAAATACCATGTCGGCCGCTGTTGCAGGACGTGCTCCCTTGTTTGCGACACTTGGGCCATGCCACAAACCGCCTCCCGTTCTTCCCTTCCCGCGCTCAGCGCCGACGATCTCTGGGCCTTCGAGCGCATCGGTGCTGCCGCCCTCGCGCCCGACGGCCGCCGCCTGGTCTGCAGCGTCACCCGCAGCGATATGGACGCGAACAAATCCAGCAGCCAGCTCTGGCTGATGTCCACCGACGCCAGCGCGCCGCCGCGCGCGCTGACCCATTGCGGCGACAAGGACGGCGCGCCCGCCTGGTCGCCCAGCGGCGGCCAGATCGCCTTTCTGGCCCGTCGCGATCAGCAGGGCAGTAAAGACCTGACCCCGCAGCTCTATCTGATCGACGCCGACGGCGGCGAGGCCCACCGCATCAGCAATTTCGCGCCGGGCATCGAGTCCTTCAAGTGGCTGGCCGACGGCCGGCGCATCGTTTTCGCGGCCTGGGTCTGGCCCGAGCTGACAGGCGCAGCCGCCCAGGCGCGCCGCTACAAGACCGAGGTCAGCGAGCGCAAGGAGAGCGGCTACGCGACCAGCGAGGCCTATTACCGCTACTGGGACGACAACCTGCCGATGGGCCGGGTGCTGCACCTGCTGCTGCTCGATGTCGGCAGCGGCCGCATCAGCGATCTGTTCGAGGGCACGGGTCTGGAGCTGCCCCGCGATGCCGGCGGTAACGAGGTCTATGACGCGAGTCCCGATGGCCGCCGCATCGCCTTCGCCCACGACCCGGCCACCGTCCAGCTGCTGGGCAACCGCCAGGCCCTGGCCGAGATCGAGATCGCCAGCCGACGGATCAGGGCCTTGGCCGATGACCCGGCCTGGGACTTCGGCGCGCCGCGCTACCGGCCCGATGGTCGGGCCCTGGCCTGCACCGCCGCCCATATCGGCCGCAGCCACAAGGCGCTGGCCAAAATGGCGGTGGTGGACTGCGGCGGCCGTGCCAAACCGGGCTGGCGATTGCTCGGTGATGCATCAGGCCTGGACCTGCACGTCGACGCGCCGCTGCGCTGGACCGGGGACGGTGCCGCGCTGCTGTTCACGGCCCAGCAGCGCGGCCGCTGCCATCTGTGGCGTCAGCCGCTGGCCGGTGGCGCGCCTGGCGTTGTTGCCGAGGGTGGCTGGGTGCAGGGTTTCGATGTGGCCGGTGATTTGCTGCTCACGGCCGGCGACAGCGCCCATCATCCGGTGCGACTGCACATGCGGGATCTGGCGGACGGCAGTGCACCGCCGTTGCGCCTGGACGATTTCAACGACAAGCTGCTGGCGCGCCGCAGGCTTGGCGAGCTGCGCGAGGTCCAGATCAGCGGCGCGCTCGGCGAGCCGGTGCAGATGTGGCTGACCCTGCCGGTGGACTTCCACCCGCGCCGCAAGCACGGGCTGATGCAGGTCATCCATGGAGGCCCATTCGCGGCCGCCGGCGATACCTTCGGCTACCGCTGGAACCCCCATGTGCTGGCCTCACGCGGCCATGTCGTGGCCCAGGTCAACTACCACGGCTCCAGCGGTTTCGGCTTCGAGTTCCGCAACAGCATCATGGGCCGCCAGGGTCAGCTGGAGCTGCAGGACATCGAGGCCGGCAGTGACTGGCTGCTGGCCCAGCCCTGGGCCGATGCGAAGCGCCTGTCGGCCACCGGCGGCAGCTATGGCGGCTTCATGGTCGCGTGGATGAACGGCCACATCAAGCCCGGCCGCTACCGCAGCTATGTCTGCCATGCCGGTGTGTTCGACCGCGTCGCGACCTTCAGCGCCGACTCCTACCCGGAGCGTCCGCGCGATCTCGGCGCGCTGTACTGGCAAGACCTGCCCCGCGTGCTCGCGCAGAGCCCGGCCAGCTTCGCGCAGCGCATGCAAACGCCCACGCTGGTGATACACGGCGCCCGCGACTTCCGCGTGCCCGACTGCAACGGCCTGGCCTACTACAACACGCTGAAGGCGCGCGGTGTCGATGCGCGGCTGCTGTGGTTCCCCGATGAGAACCACTGGGTGTTGAAGCCGCAGAACTCGAGGCTGTGGTACGCGGAGTTCCTGGATTGGGTGCAGGGGCAGGAGGCTGCTGCCCAGAAAAAAGCCGGCGCCCGCAAAAAGCGCGGCGCCGGCTCGACGGACTCGCCTTGAAGCCTCAGTTCCTGATGAAGTTCAGCAGGTCCTGGTTGACGCGATCCTTGTGGGTGTCGGTCAGGCCGTGCGGTGCGCCCGGGTAGACGATCAGCTGGGCGTTCTTGACCAGCTTGGCCGAGGCGCGGCCCGAAGCGTCGATCGGCACGATCTGGTCGTCGTCGCCATGGATCACCAGGGTCGGTACATCGAACTTCTTCAGATCGGCGGTGAAGTCGGTCTCGGAGAAGGCCTTGATCGAGTCATAGGTGTTCTTGTGGCCGCCTTGCATGCCTTGCAGCCACCAGTTGTCGATCAGGCCTTGCGAGACCTTGGCGCCGGGGCGGTTGAAACCGTAGAAGGGGCCGGTCGGGATGTCCTTGTAGAGCTGGGCGCGGTTGGCCGTCTGCGCGGCGCGGATGCCGTCAAAGACCTCAATGGGCAGCCCGCCCGGATTGGCCGCCGTCTTCAGCATCAGTGGCGGCACGGCGCTGACCAGCACCGCCTTGGCGACCTTGCCCGTGCCATGGCGGCCGATATAGCGGGCCACCTCGCCGCCGCCGGTGGAGAAGCCCACCAGCACGGCCTTCTTGCCCTTCAGATCCACCGCGTTGATGACGGCAGCCAGATCGTCGGCGTAGTGGTCCATGTCATTGCCTTCCCAGGGCTGGCTGGAGCGGCCATGGCCACGGCGGTCATGGGCGATCACGCGGTAACCCTGGTCGGCCAGGAACAGCATCTGCGCTTCCCAGCTGTCCGAGTTCAGCGGCCAGCCGTGGCTGAACACGACGGGCTGGCCGTTGCGCGGGCCCCAGTCCTTGTAGTACAGCTGCACGCCTTGCTGGGTCGTGACATAGCTGCCGCTGGGCTGGGCCGCCGGTGGCGTGCCGGCGGCGAGCGCGGCGCCAGCGGCGAGGCTCAGCGTGGACAGGGCGATCAGTTGCTTGGCGAGGGCTTTCATGGCAATTCCTTGGTGTGGTGGGTGAGGGGGGAACAGGTATGAGTTATTGATTGTTGGAAATTAAATCGTGTACGAGTTATTTGTTTTGAGTTCGGATCGTTCAGCTTCGTCCGTGGTGTCTGGCGTGAGGGAAAAGTAGGGTGGCCGGGCTCAGCCGCCGGCCTTGAGCATGCGGCCGCGCAGTGCCAGCAGCCGGTCGCGCATCTCGTTGATCTCGGCGAGCGGCGTGTCGGCGGCCGTCGCGATGCATTGCGGGATCGCCTGTGCCTTGGCCTGCAGCGCCCGGCCTGGCTCGGTCAGCGTGATCAGCACCTGGCGCTCATCGGCGGCCGAACGGGCCCGGTCGATCAGGCCGGCGGCCTGCAGGCGCTTGAGCAGCGGGGTCAGCGTCGGCGACTCCAGGAACACCCGCTCGCTGATCTCGCCGACGGTCAGGCCATCGCGTTCCCACAGCACCAGCATCACCAGGTATTGCGGATAGGTCAGGTCCAGCGTCTTCAGCAACTCGCGATAGACCTTGTTGAAGCTCAGCATCGTCGAGTACAGCGCAAAGCACAGCTGCTGGTCCAGCAGCACGGCCTTGGGCTGCGTCGACTTGATGACTGCGGTGGAAGAAGTGGTGTTGCGTGCCATGGGATGAATATTAAATCGTGTGCGATTTAATTGCAAGCAGCTTTGCTTGCCGGTCTTCCCCTCTTTTTCCGTTCTGGGTCAGCGCGCCGGCTGAAACATGATGATGGCCATGCGCAGCAGCAGGGTTTTCATCGTGATGATTGTGCGGGCGGCGAGGTCGGCGGCAAGGCCGCCGATGCTACGCTTGACCCCATGGATCCCCGCAGCGCGCCCGATTCCGCCGACGGCGACAGCGCGGCCGAGTGGCTGGCGCGGGCGCAGAGCAGCCTGCAGGACCAGCATTGGCAGCGCCTGCAGGACCAGCTCGACGCCTTGCTGGCGCGGCGCGATCTCAGTGAAGCACAGCGCGTCGAAGCCTTGCTGCTGCAGGCCACCGCCTGCTGGCGCCAGGGTGATCTGTCCGGCGTCACCCGGCCGGCGCTGCAAGCGGCCGGGCTGGCCGCCGACCTCGCTGCGCTGCGGCGCCAATGCATCCGGGCCCTGGGCTTCGCGGCTTTCGCGCTGTCGGAGCTGGGACTGGCGGACGCAGCCCTGCCGCATGCGCTACGGGGCCTGGCCTTGGCACAGGACGACCCGGCCCAGCATCAGGCCTTGCCCGGCGCCTTGAGTTGCGCGGCCCATGTCCATGCACGTCTGGGCCAGTTCGACGAAGCCGAAATGCTGCATATGCAAGCGCTGTCGCTGGCGCGTGAGTCGGGACTGCCCGAGGCGCTACACCAGGCTTATGCCAATCTGTTCAGCGCTGTCGTCAGCGCCCATGCTGAACTGGCGGCCGGCGCGCCACAGGCTGATGCGGTCCGCGCGGCGCAGGCCTGTGCGCAGCGACATGCCAGCCATGTGCTCGGCTTTCTGGACGACCAACGGCTGGGGGCCTACCGCCGCATGGTCCTGATGCTCAATCTGGGTGACCTGCTGTCGCTGGCGGGTCGTCTGGACGATGCCGAGCCGTTGCTGCGCCACTGCCTGGCGCTGGCCGAGGAGCAGGGCACTCGCTACTACCAGATGTCCGCCGAGGCGGCGCTGGCGGATCTGCTGCTGCGGCGTGACCGACCCTCGGAGGCCATGTCCCTGCTGCAGCCCCTGCTGGCTCCCGATGGCGCCCAGCCCGGCTCCAGCCTGCGTCTGCTGGCGCTGCGCACGGCGCTGGCCTGCCAGGGCCGGCTTGGCGACGCGGTGGCGGCCGAGACGCTGCAGGCCGAGCTGGCTGAGCTTGAGCGTGCGCGAGCGCGGGTCCGCGCCAGAGCGCTGGCCCATCTGGGCGAGACGGTCTGAGGCTTGGCGGACTTTTGCTGTCGCCGGCCTATTTGGCGAAGCAGTAGAACAGCCCGCCGCTGCCCAGCTCCGAGAGCTTGGCCGCGCTGCAACCGCGGCTCTGGTGGGCCGACAGCCAGGAGGTGGCCCAGGACTCCTTGATCGCGCTGGCGCGGTCGTGGTGGCCGACCAGGGCGGCGCCGTCATCGGCCGCACTCGTCCAGTTCTTGCAGGTCAGGTCGGGATCCAGCGGCGAGGGGGCGGTACCGTCGGCGCGGGTGCCGGTCAGGATGTCGTGCCAGCGGCCCGGGGTGGGCTGACCGTGCTCGGACAGCGCGGTGTCGCGATTGATGCGGTTGCTGGCACCGTGGAGCTCGTCCAGGTTGGCGGCGATCAGCTCGCCGCGCGCGTTATGCCAGGGGCCGGTACCGATGCGATCGCGCGCATCGATGCTGGGCTGCTGCTTATTGGACTGCTGGCTCAGATAGGCGCGCCAGCTCCGCTGGCCCGCACCCGCCGCCGTGGCCAGCGCCTGGCAATGCGCATCGGCCCCTTCCAAGCCGCCCAGATCCGCCCCTCGGCCCGGGCCGAGGCTGGTGACGAAGAAACTCATCGTCGCGGTCTGCGGCGCCGGCGCGTGGGCGCAGGCGGCCAGCAGCAGGGCGGTGAGGAGCGGGAGGCTGCGCAGGCCTGCCACAGTCTCAGCCCAGCGCCTGCGCAAAGTCGGCGATCAGGTCGGCCTCATCCTCCAGGCCCACCGAGAGCCGTACCAGCCCGTCGGCAATGCCCATCTCGGCGCGCACGGCGGCGCCGGCTTCCCAGAAGATGGTCGGCGCGACCGGGATGATCAGCGTGCGGGTGTCGCCCAGGCCGGTGGCCTTGATCGGCAGCCGCAGGCGGTTCAGCACCTCGTTGAGGCCGGCGCTGTCGCGCAGCTCGAAGCTCAGCAGCCAGGAGCCCGCCTTGAAGAGCCGCGCCGCGCGTTCGTGCTGCGGGTGCGAGGCCAGGCCCGGGTAGTGCACGGCGGCCACCTTGGGATGAGCCTGCAGCCATTGCGCCAGCGCCAGCGCGGTGGCGCTGCTCTGGCGCACGCGCAGGCTCAGGGTCTCGGCGCCGACGCTGATGCGGTGGGCGTTGTCCGAGGACAGGGTGCCGCCCATATCGCGCAGACCCTTTTTGCGGATCTGCTGCAAGCCCCACTGCTTGGGGTCGCCCTTGCGGTAGGCCGGGAAGATATGGGGATAGGCCTGCCAGTCGAACAGCCCGGTGTCGGTGACCGCGCCGCCCAGCGCGTCGCCATGGCCGGCAATGGTCTTGGTCAGCGAGTTGATCACCAGGCTGGCGCCTACGGCGGCCGGGCGGAACAGGGCCGGCGAGGTGATGGTGTTGTCGACCACATAGACCAGGCCGCGTTCGCGGCACAGCGCGCCTATGCCTTCGAGATCCGGAATCAGCGTGCCGGGATTCGAGACGGTCTCGACAAAGACCAGGCGGGTCTCGGGCCGCAGCGCGGCCTCGACGGCGGCCACCGAGCCGGCGTCGACCTTGCTGACCGCCACGCCCAGATCCTCCATCGTGCCGAGCAGGCTGTTGGTGTTGCCGAACACATAGCGGCTGGAGACGATGTGATCGCCGGCGCGCAGCAGTGTCATGAAGGTCGCGGTGATCGCCGCCATGCCGGTGGCGAAGCTGACCGTGCCTATGCCTTGCTCCAGCCCGGTGATCTTGGCCTCCAGCGCGGCCGTGGTCGGCGTGCCCTGGCGGGCGTAGTTGAAGCCGCCCTTGAGCGTGCCCTGGAACACGGCGATCAGGTCCTCGACGCGTTCGAAGCCGTATTGCACCGAGGTGTGGATGGGTTTGTGCACGCCGCCATGCTCGACGCCGAAGCGGCGGTCGGCGTGGATGTTGTCGGTGCTGAGCTGGGAATTGTGGTGGTCGGGCGAATTCATCGCGGAAGGATAGCAGCGGCGGGGCGGCGCCCGAGCGCATCTCGGCTGCAGCGTGGATCAGCAAATTGCTGATGGACGAGGCGGGCGAGGCTGCTCAGAATCCGCCCATGCACGCGTCCCGATGCCCCGTCTCTGCAAGCCCTCAAGCCGAATTTCAGCCGGCCGCAGCGGCACGGGGTGCTGGCAGTTTGCATCGAGACCGCAGCGAGCCGAGGCCGGCGGCCGGCCCGCGTGTGGCCGCGCAAGCGCGGCAGATGGCGCGACTGCGGCAGCCGGCGCCCGGCAGCACGGTGCAGGCGGTGGCCCAATGTGTTCGCAAAGGGAAGAAGTTCGAGGGCGAGGACTTGCGCCGCTTGCGGGCGATTGCCGAGCGCATGGGCATCGACCCCGCCCAGCTCAATTTCTACGATGCGGAAGGCCGCGGCAACAACGCCAGCGGCAACGATGTGTCGATCGAAGGCAGCTTGCTCAGAGGCAAGGATGAGGATCAGCTGAATTTCACTGTCGGACATGAGTTGTCTCACTACAAGACCTTCGACACCCGTTTTGGCGGATCGGAACAGCTGNCGATCGAAGGCAGCTTGCTCAGAGGCAAGGATGAGGATCAGCTGAATTTCACTGTCGGACATGAGTTGTCTCACTACAAGACCTTCGACACCCGTTTTGGCGGATCGGAACAGCTGCCGCTGGGCAGCATGACGGCAGCGATGCTGGGTGCCAGCGGGCTCGCGACCTTGTCGCTGGGGCCCTTGGGTGGTTTGCTGGGCGGCGTTCTTGGCGGCACTGCGGGCTTTGCCGGCGAGATGGCGGCCGGTGGTGGCTATCTGAATGCGGCGGTGACCGGCGTCAGTGCGGCTAGCCTGCTCAGCCTGGGGCCGCTGGGGGCTTTTGTAGGCGGTCCGGTGGGCGGCTTGGTGGGCACGCTGCTGGCGGCCGGGCTGTCCTTGCCTTTGATCAGCAAGCTGTTCGAGATCAAGGCCGATCTGCATTCGGCCAAAAACGTCGGTGCCGAGGGCGGGATCAAGCGCTTCGACGACGAGATGCGCGAGCATTCGAGCGATGCGCAGGCCGGCCAGACCCCGGGCAATGCGCTGCTCGACCCGCTCCACCCGCCGCTGAGCTTCAGAAAGCAGTATCTGGGCTGGTTCCAGAGCCTGGTGGGCAAGAAGGACGAAGCCAAGACGGATTGATGGAGGGGGATCGGAGTATGACGCCGATGATCTTGACTGCCGCCAAAACGCCCGACGAGTACATCGCCTGCCATCGGGCCGGCAGTTGGCAGCGTGTCTATGCCGAAGCGCTGCGCGCGGTGGTGCACGAGAGCGCCCCGCAGCTGGAGGAGCGGCTGAAGTGGGGCCACCTCGTCTACTTCAATGCAGCCGATGAGCCGGTGCTGCTGATACGCATCGAGCCGCAGCGCCTGCTGTTCGGCTTCTGGCAGGGTCAACGCCTGCGCCATATCGAGCCGCAGCTGCGGCCGGGCGGCAAATACCAGATGGCGACGCTGGAACTGCGCGAAGGGACCGTGCTGGACCGCGCGGAGATGCTGCAACTGGTGGCCGAGGCCGCGGAGCTGGGCTGGGATCAGGGCTGAGGCGGCGCACCGGCCAGCCTGCCGGCCGTGCCTGGCCAGCGCCACCGCGTCGCGGCCAGCACCAGGCCGACGCCAATCAGCGCCATGCCGAGGCTCTGGCCCGGGCCGGGTCGGGTGCCGAAGATCAGCGCCGAGAACGCCAGCGCGAACACCGGCACCAGCAGGGCCACCGGCGCCACCGTGCCGGCACCGTGGCGGGCGATCAGAGTGTTCCAGACCCAGTAGCCGAACAGGGTGCTGGGGTAGACCTGGAAGGCCAGCGAGAGCAGGGCCACCGGCTGCGACAGCAGCTGGGCCGGCAGCGCCTGCAGCGGCGCCAGGCCCTGGGTGGCGACGGCCAGGGCGAGCAGCGCCGGGGCCGCGAACAGGCTGGACCAGACCATCAGCGCCAGCATGGCCCGGGCACCCGAGCGCCGCACGATCACATTGGCCAGGCTCAGGCTGGCGGCCGCCAGCAGCATCAGGGCCAGGCCTAGCGCCGTGCTGCCCGGCCCGGCCGAGGACAGCAGCACGACCACGAAGCCCAGGCCGGCGACCAGCGCGCCCTGGCGCTGGCGCCGGCTCAGGGCCTCGCCCAGCCACAGCCATGCCAGCAGCGGCGTCAGGAAGGCGCTGCTTTGCAGCAGCCAGGCCGCCAGCCCCGGCGCCAGCCCGGCGCGCAGCGCCCAGCTCACCCCGCCCCAGGTGCCGACGCCGAAGGCCAGGCCATAGGCGATCAGCCAGCGCCAGGCGATGGCCGGCCGCGCGATCCACAGCAGCAGCGGGAAGGCCGCCAGCGCAAAGCGCAGCGCCGCCAGCAGCAGCGGGTCGATGTGGGCGACGCCAAGCTTGATGAAGGAAAAATTCAGGCCCCAGATCGCGGCGACGAAAGCGGCCAGCAGCCATTCGGAAGGTTTCATGGGGCGGATTTTTGTTGTGAGTCAGGCGCATGAAAAACGGATTTTGTGCGCAGTCATCGTGCGCCATATGCACAATTCAACCCATGCCTGCCCGCAAACCCACCGTCACGAAATCATCGCCATCGCCAGCATCCGCGTCCTCGGCATCGACCCGCACGCTGCCGCCGCTGAGCGCGCTGCAGGCCTTCGAGGCGGCCGCGCGCCTGGGCAGCTTCACCCGCGCCGCCACCGAGCGCCATCTGAGCCACAGCGCGATCAGCCGGGCGGTGCAGGCCGTGGAGCACTGGCACGGCCTGCCGCTGTTCGAGCGCAGCGGTCCCAAACTGAGCCTGAGCGCGGCCGGCGAGGCGCTGCGCCAGCGCCTGGCCGAACCCCTGGCCCAGCTGCACCGGCTGGGCCCGG
>NZ_JAQOWX010000157.1:0-299 GCF_028462495.1 Paucibacter sp. XJ19-41 | reverse complement strand
CCGGCGCCGGGCGGCCGCGCGGCGCCGGATCCGGCGGCTGTCCTTTCGCCGCGTTCCGAGCCGCTGGCCCTGTTCACGCTGCCCTCGCTGGCCGCGACCTGGCTGCTGCCGCGGCTGCCGGGTCTGCTCGCGCGGCAGCCGCAACTGCAGCTGACCCTGCACACCGGCTATGCAATGCAGAGCCTGCCGCCGCTGCACAGCGCGGTGGCGCTGCGCTTCGGCCAGTTCGAGCGCGCGGGCCTGCGCTGCTGGCCGCTGTGGAGTGACGCGGTGGTGGCCGTGGCCACGCCGGACTGGCT